>JAHHTO010000029.1 GCA_020024595.1 Schaedlerella sp. | reverse complement strand
AAATTTTTGTGACAAATAGAGGAGATATCATGATATAATAATAAAGTTAGAAATTAATCAATAGAAGAGGAAAGAATATGAATATTTTGAATTTGGAACATATCAGTAAAATATTCGGGGGAAAAACGATATTTGATGATGTCTCTTATGGAATCCATGAGGGAGATAAAATCGGAGTGATTGGAATTAACGGAACCGGTAAGACAACCCTTCTGAAAATGATCGCAGGACTAGAGTCACCAGATGAAGGACAGGTGATTATGCAAAATGGTCTTCAGATTACATATTTACCGCAGAATCCGGTTTTTCCGGCGAAGGCAGATGTCCTTTCTTATGTGGCAGATGGAAGAGAAACACAGGACTGGAATACAGAGAGTGAGGCAAAAACCGTATTAAATAAGCTGGGAATTACAGATCATAAGGAGAAAATCGCGCATTTATCTGGTGGTCAGAGAAAGCGAGTTGCATTAGCCAGAACACTGGTAAATCCGGCAGATGTACTGATTCTGGATGAGCCGACAAACCACCTGGATAACGAGATGGCATCGTGGTTGGAAGAGTATCTCAATAAATTCAGGGGGGTACTGATCATGGTGACACATGATCGTTATTTTTTGGATAGAGTAACGAATAAGATTCTGGAAATTAATCATGGGAAATTATATTCTTATGAGGCAAATTATTCGAAATTTCTGGAGCAGAAAGCTCAACGAGAAGAAATGGAATTGGCTTCGGAACGAAAACGTCAAAGTGTGCTCAAGATGGAACTGGAATGGGCAAAACGGGGATGTCGAGCAAGAAGTACGAAGCAGAAAGCCAGACTGGAAAGGCTAGAGACCTTGAAGAATGGAAAAAATCTGGTACAGGAAGCACACGTTGAACTGGATTCTGTGGAAACAAGGATGGGAAAGAAAACGATAGAGTTTCACCACATCAGTAAAAAGTATGGTAAGAAGGTACTTATCAATGATTTTGAGTATATTGTATTAAAAAATCAGCGTCTTGGAATTATCGGAGCCAACGGATGCGGTAAATCAACGCTGATGAAGATCATTACGGGAAATCTTGAACCAGATTCTGGTGAGATTGTAATTGGCGATACTGTGCAGATTGGATATTTTGCCCAAGAAGCAACAGAAATGGATGAGAATCAGAGGGTCATTGATTATGTCAAAGATACAGCAGAATATATTCCCACAAAGGATGGAAGGATTACCGCTTCTCAGATGTTGGAAAGATTTCTGTTTGATTCTGTAATGCAGTATACACCGATTGGGAAACTGTCAGGGGGAGAAAAACGTAGACTGTATTTATTGAAAGTATTGATGGAGGCCCCGAATGTACTGATTTTGGATGAGCCTACCAATGATTTGGATATTCCAACACTTACAATCCTGGAAGATTATCTGGATTCTTTTTCAGGAATTGTGATTGTAGTTTCCCATGATCGATATTTTCTTGATAGTATCGCAGATCGAATTTTTGCATTTGAAGGAAATGGACGGCTTGTGCAATATGAAGGGGGCTATACAGATTATCTGGAAGCAGTCCAGAGGAGGCAGAAAAAAGACGATGAGTTACAGAAAGTATCACTACTAAGAAGCGACGACAAAAAGAATGAGAAAAAAGAATGGAAACAGAATCAACCGGTCAAACTTCGCTTTTCCTTTAAAGAACAAAGAGAATATGATATGATTGATGAAGAGATCGCAGCTCTGGAAGCAAAAATAGAAAAGTTGGATACTGATATGGCAGCAAATGCAACAAATTCCGCAAAACTTTCGGAACTGCTCGCCGAAAAGGATCAGGCGGAACGGTCATTAGAAGAAAAGATGGATCGCTGGGTATATTTGAATGATCTGGCAGATCGGATAGAGGCACAGAATCAGAGATGAGATCCGAAAGTATATCCGAAATTGAAGAAAGAATATGATGCAACATAATTACATATGATTGCACGAATTTTTTATGTACATTTTCTAAGGACTATTCTATAATAATATCAACAAAATGTAGTGGAAATACGAAAGGAGAGATACTATGCAGAAGCCGGTATTAGTTATTATGGCTGCAGGAATGGGAAGTAGATATGGAGGACTTAAACAGATCGATCCGGTGGATTCTGATGGACACATTATCATGGATTTTTCTATTTATGATGCGAAACGGGCAGGGTTTGAAAAAGTTGTATTCATCATAAAGAAATCAATTGAGCAAGAGTTTAAAGAGTGTATTGGTGACAGAATCAGTAAATATATCAATGTAGAATATGTATATCAGGAACTGGATACATTACCGAAAGGGTTCTCTGTACCAGAAGGAAGAGAGAAGCCGTTTGGAACCGGACATGCGATTTTGAGCTGTAAAGATGTAGTAAAAGGACCGTTTGCGGTAATCAATGCGGACGATTATTATGGAGTACATGCATTTAAGGAAATTTATAATTATCTTTCTGAAAATGAAGATGACGAGAAATATCGGTATGCCATGGTAGGTTATATTTTATCAAATACATTGACTGAGAATGGTTACGTTTCCAGAGGAATCTGTGAAACAGATGCGGATGGATATCTGACTGGAATTACAGAGCGTACTCATATTGAGAAGAGAGAAGATGGCGTGGCATTTACAGAGAATGATGGAGCAAGCTGGACTTCACTTTCTGGAGATAGCATTGCTTCCATGAATCTGTTTGGATTTACGGCAAGTATGCTAGGAGAACTGGAGGCCGGATTTGCAAAATTCCTGGAAAAAGGTCTGAAAGAGAATCCACTGAAATGTGAATATTTCCTTCCTTCTGTGGTAGGAGATTTGATTGCGGAAAAGAAGGCAACAGTTAAAGTGTTAAAGTCTACGGATCGTTGGTATGGAATTACTTATAAAGAAGATAAGCAGGCTGTAGTAGATGCAATTAAAGGTTTGAAACAGGACGGAGTATATCCGGAACATTTATGGAAGTAAAGGAGAGATTATTATGGCAATTTTAGTAGCAGGTGGTGCCGGATATATCGGAAGCCATACGTGTGTGGAACTTTTGAACAGAGGATATGAAGTAGTAGTTATCGATAATCTTTATAATTCTAGTGAGACTGCACTTGAAAGAGTGCAGGAAATCACAGGAAAAACTTTGAAGTTTTATAAAGGAGATATTCTGAACAGAGAAGATCTGGAGCCGATTTTTGAAAAAGAAGAGATTGAAGCGGTTATTAATTTTGCAGGACTAAAAGCTGTTGGTGAGTCTGTAGAGAAGCCATGGGAGTATTATCACAATAATATTACCGGAACATTGATCCTTTGTGATGTGATGAGAAAGCATAACTGTAAGAACATGATTTTCAGTTCTTCTGCAACTGTATATGGAGACCCGGCAGAGATCCCGATTACCGAGAAGTGTCCGAAGGGGGAAATTACAAATCCATATGGACGTACAAAGGGAATGCTGGAACAGATTCTGACAGATCTTCATACAGGAGACCCAGAGTGGAATATTATGCTGCTTCGTTACTTTAACCCAATCGGTGCGCACAAGTCCGGCAGAATTGGTGAAGATCCGAAGGGAATTCCAAACAATCTTGTACCATATATTGCACAGGTGGCAGTCGGTAAGCTGGATTGTCTCGGTGTGTTCGGAGACGATTATGATACGCCAGATGGAACCGGTGTACGCGATTACATTCATGTTGTGGATTTGGCAATCGGGCATGTAAAAGCAATTGAAAGAATGAAAGTCAGCAAAGGTGTGCATATATACAATCTAGGAACAGGAATCGGTTACAGTGTCCTTGATGTTGTAAAAGCGTACGAAAAAGCATGTGGAAAGAAAATTCCTTATGAAATCAAACCTCGCCGTGCAGGAGATATTGCTGCTTGCTATTGTGATGCGACAAAGGCGAAGGAAGAACTTGGCTGGGTTGCTGAACGTGGAATCGAGGAGATGTGTGCAGATTCATGGAAATGGCAGTCTGAGAATCCGGATGGATATCGCGGATAAATAGGTTTAATCGCCCCAATGTGTCCGAGTATAAAACAAAATAAATAATTAGCTTAAAATTGGTGATTCTTCTATACTGATAATGTAAAGAAAAAATGAGGTATCGGTATGGCATATGCAAAAGCAATAATACTCATAAGCGATGCTGTTGCCTGAATCCTCAGATAAAAAACGACAGTTATGATTTTGGTGAAGTAACATCTGTACCTGATTTGGAGAGTAGTGCTAAATTTTTACGGTATTTACAAAAAATAAAAAAGGTAGAATTATTAGAGTAATACACGATGAAAAAGTGATTAATCAATGCATTTCAAAGTTAGGATTAAAAAAGGGACAGAAAGTAGGATGAAGAAAAGTAGAATCATTGTTTTGTCTGTATTTAACCTTATTATGTATTTTTTAGTTATATATATGGTGAGTTCAATATACAAAACAGATTTTGGTGAAAGTCATGGTGTACTTATTCAAAATCTTACATATATTATACTTGTAGCTATAGGGTTAATATCAATGAAATTGACGAAAATACCAATGCGTTCTTATGGGATTTTTTTTGAGAATTTTGTAAGACAGATTTTAGTTGGAATCATTCTGGGAATCGTTCTGGTTCTGATATGCTGCATTTTTGGTATGCGTCCGGTTATTCGGTCTAACATCATATATGTATTTTTTATGCAGCTTTTTGTGATTGCCTTGTCGGAAGAGATTTTTTGGAGAGGATTTATCCAGGAATGTATTGGGAAAATATTAAATTCAGAAATTGTTGCCGTTCTCCTATCAGCGTTTTTGTTTGGAATAGTTCATTTTTTTGTATCCGGTAACATAGCACAGGTGATCAGTGGATTTATTTTTGGTTTTATTATGGGGGAACTTAGAAGGGAGTTTAAGGATTCAGTAGGCCTGATATCCCTTATTATAGGGTATGCAATTTTTAATACGTTTTGAAGAGAAAGTGCATGAAAACAGAGATGCTACTTGACAAGTTTAGTAGATAGTAGGTAAGTGAAAAATAATTCGACGGATTGTTTTGCACTAAAAATCAGTCCACAATAATTGTTAGAGAATGCAAGCACTTTACTCTATTAGTATAGGACGAAATAAATAACTTGCTCTGCAGTCCCTTACTCGTCAACGTACGATTCAAGCTTTAGGTTTAATCGCCCCAATGTGTCTGGACAGATACATTGGGGCAATTGTCTTTTGTTTTCTGTAGGAAATAAGCACAGAATGAAAGTAAAAACTTAAGTTTCAGGTATTGACAAGAAAAGAAAAACTTGTTATTATAAAAAAACAGAACGCACTCTGTTTTTGAATATTGAAATGATATATAAAAGGTAGGAAAATAGTATGAGAAAACAGGTATATTCATTGTTGGTAGATAATAATCCGGGAGTATTAAGTCGGATTGCCGGGTTATTCAGCCGACGAGGATACAGTATTGACAGTATTACTTCAGGTACTACAACGGATACTGATTTTACACGGATCACGGTTGTGGCAACAGGAGATGAATTGATTTTGTCTCAGATTGAAAAGCAGGTCCGTAAACTGGAAGAGGTCAGGGAAATTAAAGTTCTAAAAGATGGTGAATCTGTATTTCGTGAGTTGATTATGGTGAAGATTCGGGCAAATGCGCAGCAGCGAGCTGAAGTGAACTCTATTGCAGATATTTTTCGTGCAAAAATTGTGGATGTGGAGAAGGAATCTTTGATCGTAGAATTGACTGGCGATCAGTCCAAGTTGGAAGCATTTTTAAATCTTTTGGATGGATATGAGATTCTAGAGCTGGCAAGAACAGGAATTACCGGACTTTCCAGAGGAAAGCAGGGATGTTATCCTCCTTCCGAAAATAACGAAAGCTAGAGGCATTTGCCTTTAACTACATAGAAAGAAATAATAAGAAAAAGCCGGAGTATTTCCGGCATTTCAAGAATCAGGAGGTATGTTAAAATGGCAGCAAAGATTTATTATCAGGAAGATTGTAATCTTTCCCTGTTAGAGGGCAAGACAATTGCAATTATCGGTTACGGAAGTCAGGGACATGCGCATGCACTGAACTTAAGAGATTCCGGATGTAAGGTTATTATTGGTCTGTACGAGGGAAGTAAATCTTGGAAAAGAGCAGAAGAGCAAGGATTTGAAGTGTTTACAGCAGCAGAAGCAGCAAAGAAAGCTGATATCATCATGATTCTGATCAATGATGAAAAGCAGGCAGCGATGTATAAGAATGACATCGAGCCAAATCTGGAAGAGGGAAACATGCTGATGTTTGCTCATGGATTTAATATTCATTTTGGACAGATTGTACCACCATCATATGTGGATGTTACAATGATTGCTCCGAAAGGACCGGGACATACGGTAAGAAGTGAGTACGAGGTAGGAAAGGGTGTGCCATGTCTGGTAGCAGTTGAGCAGGATGCAACAGGAAAAGCACTTGATAAAGCACTGGCTTATGCTTCAGGTATCGGCGGATCGAGAGCTGGAGTATTGGAAACTACATTCAGAACAGAGACAGAGACAGATCTTTTTGGTGAGCAGGCAGTACTTTGTGGCGGTGTATGTGCATTAATGCAGGCTGGATTTGAAACTTTGACAGAAGCAGGATACGATCCGAGAAATGCATATTTTGAGTGTATCCATGAGATGAAACTGATCGTGGATTTGATTTATCAGTCTGGATTTGCAGGAATGAGATATTCTATCTCTAATACAGCAGAGTATGGTGATTATATTACAGGACCGAAGATTATTACGGATGAGACAAAGAAAGCAATGAAACAGATTCTGAAAAATATTCAGGATGGTTCCTTTGCAAAAGATTTCTTACTTGATATGTCTGAGGCAGGTGGTCAGGCTCACTTTAAGGCAATGAGAAAACTGGCATCTGAGCATCCGTCAGAGAAAGTTGGCGAAGAGATTAGAAAACTGTACAGCTGGAGTGATGAAGATAAGCTGATTAACAACTAAGATTAAAAATATAAGAAGATATTAGAATAATAAAAAACATCTGCCATGACGGTAGCAGATGTTTTTTGTTGTTTTAAATTCTATAATTAAGCAATGATTAGGCAATGCTGTCTACTGCTTTGGAAAGACGAGCGATTTTTCTGGAAACAGTGTTTTTGTGATATACACCCTTTGTTCCAGCTTTGGAAATCTCAACGATAGCAGCTTTCAGAGCTGTCTTAGCTGTTTCAACGTCTTTTTCTGCTACAGCAACTTCTACTTTCTTTACAGCTGTTTTCACTTTAGACTTGATTGCTTTATTTCTAGCAGCCTTTGTCTCGTTTACTAAAATTCTCTTTTTTGCGGATTTAATGTTAGCCAACCTGTACACCTCCAACTATTGTAATTTTCAAAATGTAATCTTGTTCTGTTGGACTCGGACACGGACGTTCCAACGAAACATACTCATTTATTTTATGCCAAGTGAATGGTGTTGTCAATACATAATTCGGAAAATATTGCAAAAACTAGTGATAGTTCAGGAATAAGGAAATGTTGAATGAAAAGAGGATGGTTCCGTATGAGTCATGATTGGAGGTAAGAAGATGGTTGAGAGGTATAGTGTAAGGACAGACTTGGCGTTGGAGGAAAAGGAGCGATTTGAATCAGACAATGTGGAGATCCAGGGTGTAGTTCTGGAAGAAGAGTATGATGAGATTTGCGAAATGAGAGTGACCCGTGTGGAAGTGGAGACGGAAAATGGAGCAAAGGCGATGGGAAAACCTGTGGGAGTATATCTGACACTGGAAGCACCGAATATGGCGGTGCCAGATGAGGATTATCACAGGGAAATTTCAAGAAAACTAGCAGGATATATCGAAGAATTGATAGAAAGAAAAAGATTGCAAAAAGAAGATTTGTCAGTGCTCGTAGTAGGTTTGGGAAATCGTCAGGTGACACCGGATGCACTGGGATCTTATGTGGTAGATAATCTCTGTGTGACGCGTCATATTGTTAGAGAATACGGAAAATATGCAATGGGAATGGAACAGGCGAAGCTGGTAAGTGCGATTGTGCCCGGTGTAATGGGACAGACGGGGATGGAAAGTCTAGAGATTGTAAAGGGTATTGTAGGTGAGACGAAACCGGATTTGGTAATTGCAGTGGATGCACTGGCAGCGAGAAATAGCAGACGCTTGAATCGTACGATTCAAATTGCAGACACAGGGATCCATCCGGGGTCCGGAGTCGGTAATCACAGAAATGGAATTACGGAAGAGACGGTTGGAATTCCGGTTATAGGGGTTGGAGTCCCTACAGTTGTGGATGCTGCAACAATTGTGAATGATACGATGGAAAACCTGATTGATGCATTGGAATCTTCCAAGATGTTGAACGGAGTTGGAGAAGTTCTGAAAACATATAGTAATGCCGAAAAATATGAACTTGTAAAAGAATTGATTTCGCCACATTTAAACGGGATGTTTGTGACTCCAAAGGATGAGGATGAAATGGTGAAACAGATTAGCTATACCATTTCAGAATCATTGAATCTGCTTTTTACAAATGAAGAGGAGTATGTATAATCTTGTAGATGGATTCATATAATTACGGGACAGAATCAAAAGAAGAATTCAATTGATCTCATATCCGGAGGAAGGTATATGGAAAGTCGAAAAGTGAGTTGTGGAAGGACAGCAGGAATACTGTCTGCTGTCTTTCTTTGTGTGATATGTACATATCTGATATTTAGCAGTGTAGGTACTGCAGCTGTCGGGTGGAAGTACCAGTTTCGGAAAACACTGATGCGCCAGGCAGAGCGTACCTATCTTCCGGGAGCAGTTTATATCCGTGGAGATTCAGTGAAAACAGCAGAGGAGTGGCTGAGGGAACAAGCAATGTCATTGATTCCGATTGTTGGATACATTGACGCTCATAAAAAATATGATGGATATGTGGAGGATGAAGAAACGATTGCTAAAATTCTGGCAAGTCAGGCAGAGGATGGTCATATGCTAGATGAGAGAGGAAATCCAAAAAGTGAGATTGAACCGGTGGAAAATATTGTGCCGACTCAGAGTCCTCCTACACTAGATCTGTCTATTGAGAAATTGAGAAATTTTGACTATCTTCTAAGCAATTTTTATGTTGTAGACAGTACTACGATGATTGGTCCAGAGCAGCTGAACCCGGATGATCTTTTGAATCGGAGTATGAAAATTGATCAGGAAAGCAGTGGACCTAAGATTCTGATTTTTCATACACATTCGCAGGAAGAATTTATCGATTCCACACCAGGAGATCCGGCAACAAGTATTGTGGGAGTAGGAGAATACTTAACGCAACTATTGAACGCAAAGGGGATTGAGACGATTCATGATACCGGTGTCTATGATATTATCAACGGCCAATTAGACCGGAGCAATGCATATGAAAATGCGGAGGCTTCTATCCGTCCGATTTTGGACGCAAATCCATCAATAGAGGTAGTTATTGATCTGCACAGAGATGGGGTGGCGGAAGAGACGCATCTGGTGACAGATATCGGAGGAAAACAGACTGCAAAAATTATGTATTTTAATGGATTGAGCCGAACGCGTGTCAATGGGGATATTGATTATCTTTATAATCCTTATATTCAGGACAATCTTGCATTTTCTTTGCAAATGCAGCTGGCATCGGAGAGGATGTACCCGGGATTTGTACGTCCGATTTATTTACGAGGTTATCGTTATAATCTGCATCTGAAGCCGAAATCTCTATTGATTGAAGCAGGAGCACAGACGAATACCGTACAGGAGATGAGAAATGCGATGGAGGTACTTGCTGAAACATTGCATTGTGTGCTGGTTGGTGACTGATTGTTCACAAATTGGGATTGAAAAAAGAATCTGGTTTATGATATGATAAGCAAATGATAAAAAATAAGCAAGGTTGAGAGAAGCATTTCTTTCAGCCTTGAATTTATGGGACGGCAGAGGTGGATTTCTGCAAAGGCACCCAGCAGGAGGCAATAGGTTATGGGAAACAAAAATACATACAATGCGGATAGTATTTCTGTCTTAGAAGGACTTGAAGCAGTCCGGAAGCGTCCGGGAATGTATATCGGAAGCGTGTCCACAAAGGGACTCAATCATTTGATTTATGAGATTGTTGATAACTCTGTGGACGAGCATTTAGCAGGATTTTGTTCGGAAATTCATGTTATATTGGAAAAAAATGGTTCGGCGACTGTGGAAGATAATGGCCGTGGAGTTCCAGTGGGAATGCATGAGAAAGGAGTGCCTGCAGCGCGGCTTGTTTATACCACATTGCATGCGGGTGGCAAATTTGATGATTCTGCCTATAAGACAAGTGGTGGACTGCATGGTGTTGGTTCTTCTGTAGTCAACGCACTTTCTGTTTATATGGATGTGTGGATTAGCAGAGAAGGTGCTATCCATCACGACCGGTATGAGCGGGGAATTCCAGTGATTGAGTTGGAAAATGGACTGCTTCCGGTCACAGGTAAAACAAAGAAGACAGGAACAAAAGTGAATTTTTTGCCGGATGATACGATTTTTGAAAAAACCCGATTTCGTGCAGAAGAAATTAAGAGTCGTATGCATGAAACAGCATATTTGAATCCGGAACTAACGATCGTATTTGAAGATAAGAGGGGAGACGAACCGGAGCAGATTACCTATCACGAGCCGGATGGAATTCTTGGATTTATTAAAGACCTAAATAAGAATAAAGAAACACTTCATGAACCGATTTATTTTAAGGGAGAGTCAGATGGAATTGAAGTGGAAGCAGCAATTCAGTATGTGAATGAATTCCATGAGAATGTACTTGGATTCTGTAATAATATTTATAACTCCGAAGGTGGAACTCATCTTACTGGGTTTAAGACTACATTTACTACAGTGATGAACCAGTATGCGAGAGAACTTGGAATTTTGAAAGAAAAGGATGCCAATTTCACGGGAGCTGATATCCGAAACGGTATGACAGCCATTGTTTCAATCAAACATCCGGATCCACGGTTTGAGGGGCAGACAAAGACGAAGCTGGATAATCCGGATGCGGCAAAGGCAACGGGCAAGGTAACGGGAGATGAGATCGTCCTTTTCTTTGACCGGAATCTGGAAACTCTAAAAAGTGTACTTTCCAGTGCAGAAAAAGCAGCAAAAATTCGGAAAACAGAAGAAAAGGCAAAGACAAACCTCCTGACAAAACAGAAATACTCTTTTGACAGTAATGGAAAACTGGCAAATTGTGAAAGTCGTGATCCGAAGAAGTGTGAAATCTTTATTGTTGAGGGAGATTCTGCAGGTGGTTCTGCAAAGACGGCTCGTAACAGAAACTATCAAGCAATCCTTCCGATCCGGGGAAAGATCCTGAATGTAGAAAAAGCAAGTATTGATAAGGTACTGGCGAATGCAGAGATTAAGACCATGATCAATGCTTTTGGTTGTGGGTTTTCTGAAGGATATGGTAATGATTTTGATATTACGAAACTGCGATATGACAAGATTATCATTATGGCAGATGCGGATGTGGACGGTGCCCATATTTCTACGTTGCTTTTGACATTGTTCTACCGGTTTATGCCAGAGTTGATATATGAAGGGCATGTGTATCTTGCAATGCCGCCACTTTATAAAGCAATGCCAAAAAAAGGGGAAGAAGAGTACTTGTATGATGATGCTGCGTTGGAACGGTACAGAAAAACTCATGATGGAGCATTTACATTGCAGAGATATAAAGGTCTAGGTGAGATGGATGCACAACAGCTGTGGGAAACTACCTTGGATCCTGAAAGACGGTTGTTGAAACTGGTAGAGATTGAAGATGCAAGAATGGCGTCTGGTGTAACGGAAATGCTGATGGGAACAGAGGTGCCGCCACGAAGAGCATTTATCTATGAAAATGCGACCGAAGCAGAATTGGATGTATAAGGAGATAAAGAATGAGTAACAATGAATCACAGATTATTCGAACAGAGTATTCGGATTTGATGAAAAAATCATATATCGACTATGCTATGAGTGTAATCATTGCCAGAGCTCTTCCTGATGTGCGTGACGGTTTAAAGCCAGTACAAAGAAGAACGTTGTATGACATGCATGAACTTGGGATCCGTTATGACAAGCCATATAGAAAGTGCGCACGTATTGTAGGAGATACGATGGGAAAATACCACCCCCATGGTGATAGTTCTATTTATGAAGCACTGGTCGTGATGGCGCAGGAATTTAAAAAAGGAATGATATTGGTAGATGGCCATGGTAACTTTGGCTCCATTGAAGGGGATGGAGCTGCTGCCATGCGTTATACAGAGGCGCGTCTTGCAAAATTTACGCAGGAAGTTTTTCTGTCAGACCTGGATAAAAATGTGGTGGATTTTGGTCCAAACTTTGATGAGACAGAGAAGGAACCAACGGTACTCCCGGTGCGTGTACCGAATCTGCTTGTCAATGGTGCAGAAGGAATTGCAGTGGGTATGGCAACGAGTAT
Source organism: Schaedlerella sp. (assembly GCA_020024595.1). Classification (GTDB taxonomy): domain Bacteria; phylum Bacillota; class Clostridia; order Lachnospirales; family Lachnospiraceae; genus Schaedlerella. The sequence continues at coordinate 7,454 of JAHHTO010000029.1, read as the reverse complement.
TCCTACCCATAATCTAGGGGAGGTTATTGATGCTGTAAAGGCATATATGAAAAATGATGAAATCAGCACAAAACAGCTGATGAAATATATCAAAGGCCCAGATTTTCCGACCGGAGGAATTGTGGTCAATAAAGATGACCTGCTAGATATTTATGAGACAGGACAAGGAAAAATCAAGATTCGTGGGAAAGTAGAAATAGAAGAATTAAAGGGCGGGAAGAAGCAACTTGTTATTTCTGAGATACCGTATACTATGGTTGGAAGTGGAATCGGTAAGTTCCTGAACGATGTGGCAAATCTGGTGGAGACAAAGAAAACAACTGATATTGTAGATATTTCCAATCAGTCTTCCAAGGAAGGGATCCGTATCGTACTGGAATTGAAGCGAGGGGCAGATGAAGAAAATCTGAAAAATATGCTTTATAAAAAGACTCGCCTGGAAGATACGTTTGGTGTCAATATGCTGGCAGTAGCAAACGGCAGACCAGAAACACTGGGATTAAAAGCGATTATTGAACATCATGTTGACTTCCAGTTTGAACTGACAACCCGTAAATACAAGACGTTGCTTTCGAAAGAACTGGAACGCAAGGAAGTACAGGAAGGACTGATTAAGGCCTGCGATGTTATTGATTTGATCATTGAGATTCTCAGGGGAAGCAAATCAGTCAAGGATGCTCGTACCTGCCTGGTGAACGGTGTAACAGACAATATCAAGTTTAAAAGTAATATTTCCAAAAAGATGGCAGCCATGCTGCGGTTTACGGAGCGCCAGGCAACGGCAATTCTGGAAATGCGTCTTTACAAGTTGATTGGATTGGAAATTGAGGCACTGCAGAAGGAACATGAAGAGACATTGAAGAATATTGGCAGATATGAGGATATTCTGAACCATTATGATTCCATGGCAAATGTGATTATTGAAGAACTGGATGCGTTTAAGAAAGAATATGGTAGAAAAAGACGAACAGTTGTAGAAAATGCAGAAGAAGCAGTATTTGAAGAGAAAAAGATAGAGGAACAAGAAGTGGTGTTCCTGATGGACCGCTTTGGCTATGCAAAAACGGTAGATCCTTCTGTATATGAGCGAAATAAGGAAGCTGCAGATAAGGAGAATAAATACATTGTTCAGTGTATGAATACCGGAAGGATCTGTATCTTTACCGATACGGGAAAGATGCATCAGGTGAAAGTGTTGGATCTTCCTTATGGAAAATTCCGTGATAAGGGAACACCAATTGATAATGTGAGTAATTATTCCAGTGCGGAGGAGCGGATTGTGATGATCTGTGATTCTGAGCAGATGCGTTTTGCAAAGCTGTTGTTTGTAACGAAACAGGGAATGATCAAACGTGTGGAAGGAACAGAATTTCACGTAACAAAGCGCACTGTTGCAGCGACAAAGATGCAAGAAGATGATGAAGTAATCAGTGTACAGGTTGTGAATGATAACCATCAGGTTGTGTTACAGACAAAAGAAGGTTTCTTCTTGCGATTCCCGGCAGAAGATGTGCCGGAGAAGAAGAAAGGCGCTATTGGTGTGCGAGGCATTCGGATGAAAAAGAATGATGAGCTGGAACATGTATACCTGTTTGAAGAAGGGATAGAGAGGAAAGTTCTGTATAAAGAAAAAGAAGTGACTTTGAACCGGTTAAAAACTGCGAAGCGCGACGGGACCGGAACAAAGACAAGAGGATGATTGTGAAGCTCATTGATTTTTGTACCTTACATGAGGATTCACAATATTTCTGCAATATCCCTTGCATTTAGAAAATAAAAGTGATATACTATGCAACAGAAACATAAGGGATCAGGCAGAAGAGTGAACGAAAGTTCACTCTTCTTTGTTGATATGCGCTTTTAGAAAGATGGTGTATTTTGTCAGATAGTTACGCATAGGATTCCTTTTAATTACAATAATACAGGGAATAGAAAGGAAGTATAACGTGTCGAAGAAAGAGCAGTACGAACAGCAGACAGAAGGTTTGTTGGAGCCGATTGTCACCGGTTTTGGATTTGAACTGGTAGATGTGGAATATGTAAAGGAAGCGGGAACATGGTATCTGCGTGCTTATATTGACAAGCCGGGTGGAATTACCGTGGATGATTGTGAGGCGGTCAGCCGGAAGTTTTCTGATATACTGGATGAGAAAGATTACATTGAAGATACTTATATTTTTGAGGTGAGTTCACCGGGATTGGGAAGACCACTAAAAAAAGAGAAAGACTTTCAGAGGAGTTTGGGCGAAGAGGTAGAGATACGAACATATCGTGCTATTGAGAAGCAAAAGGAATTTACCGGAATCCTCAAAGAATATGACAAGGACTCTGTGACGATTGTCTATGAAGACGACACGACACAGACTTTTTTGAAAAGTGATATCGCCCTCATACGTTTGGCATTGGATTTTTAGAAGAACAGATTGATTTTAGAGGAGGAAAGACAAATGAACACAGAATTACTGGAAGCATTGACTATTCTGGAGAAGGAGAAAAACATCAGTAAAGATACGATGATGGATGCCATCGAAAATTCTTTGATCAGTGCATGTAAGAATCATTTTGGAACATCTGACAACATTAAGGTGATTATGGATCGAGAGACATGTGATTATGCAGTTTATGCAGAAAAAGAAGTTGTTGAGGAAGTGATGGATTCGGCAATAGAAATCAGTCTTGAAGATGCGGAAAAATTAGATTCTTCCTTGCATCTTGGAGATATTGCGCAGATTCCGGTAGAGTCGAAGTCATTTGGGCGTATCGCAACACAGAATGCAAAGAATTTAATTCTTCAGAAGATTCGTGAAGAAGAGCGTAAGGTTGTATTTGATCAGTATTTCGAGAAAGAAAAAGATATTGTAACCGGTATTGTACAACGGTATGTTGGAAAGAATATCAGCATTAATCTGGGAAGAGCAGATGCAATGCTGACTGAGAATGAGCAGGTCAAGGGTGAACATTTCAATCCTACAGACCGTATCAAATTATATATTGTAGAAGTAAAGAACACACCAAAAGGTCCCAAAATTCTTGTATCTCGTACCCATCCAGAACTCGTGAAGCGTCTGTTTGAAGCAGAGGTTGCGGAAGTAAAGGACGGAACAGTCGAGATTAAGAGTATTGCCCGTGAAGCAGGGTCTCGTACCAAGATGGCTGTATGGTCCAATGATCCGAACGTAGACCCGGTAGGAGCATGTGTAGGTCTGAACGGTGCACGTGTCAATGCAGTTGTAAATGAGTTGCGTGGTGAGAAAATTGATATTATCAATTGGGATGAGAATCCAGCGCTTCTGATTGAGAATGCGCTGAGCCCGGCAAAGGTTATTTCTGTTATGGCTGATCCTGATGAAAAATCTGCCAGCGTCATTGTTCCTGATTATCAGCTTTCTCTTGCAATCGGAAAAGAAGGACAGAATGCAAGACTTGCTGCACGTCTGACAGGATATAAAATTGATATCAAGAGTGAAACACAGGCAATCGAGTCAGGTGAACTTCCGGCAGATTATATGGAGCAGATGGCTATGATGGATGAAGACGGATATGTTGGAGAGTATGAGGAAGAGTACAAGGAAAGTGAAGGAGAAGAGGCTCCAGAAATTGAATTTGTAGAAGAATAATTGATACTGAGGTGATACAGTTGGCAGGAATTCGGAAAATACCGCTTCGCAAATGTGTGGGATGCGGTGAAATGAAACCTAAAAAAGAATTGGTTCGGGTTCTTCGGACAGAAGAGGGAGAATTTGTTCTGGATACAACAGGAAAGAAAAACGGACGCGGTGCATATATCTGTAATTCGAGAGAATGTTTTGCAAAAGCAGTAAAATGCAAAGGACTGGAACGATCCTTCAAGCAGGCAATTCCGACAGAAGTTTATGAGCGTCTGGAAAAGGAGATGAGTGAGATTGAAGCAAGATAGAGTACTGGCTTTGATTGGGCTTGCTACAAAGGCAGGCCGTACGGTAAGCGGAGAGTTTATGACGGAACGGGAAGTAAAGACCGGACGTGCGGCACTGGTGATTGTGGCCGGTAATTCATCGGAGAATACAAAAAAGAAGTTTCGGGATATGTGTGAATTTTATCAGGTTCCAATTTATTTTTACGGAGATAAAGATACCTTGGGTCATGCAATGGGAAAGGAATTCCGTGCATCTCTGGCAGTATTGGACGAAGGATTTGCAAAAGGGATTCAGAAACAATTGGGAACTGACAATGAGACGATTGCATAAAGGAGGTAGCAAATAACATGACAAAAATGAGAGTGCATGAACTGGCGAAAGAACTGGGGATTGAGAATAAAATGCTGATGGAAGCGCTGGAAAAGAAACAGGTGGAAGTGAAGAGTCATATGAGTTCTTTGGAAGAGAATATTGTAGAGGAAATGAAGAAGGAGTTTGGCAGAAAGTCTGAAACAACGTCTAAGGAGTCCATGAAATCGGAAGGAAGTGGATCAGAGAAAGAAAAGAAAGAGGATGCTTCACCGAAAAAGAAAACGATTGTACAGGTATTCCGTCCACAGAATGCAAAGAATGTAGGAAAAGGACAGGGACGTTCCGGGGGACGTCCTCAGAGCCAGGGGGCAAGACCAGGACAGCGCCCGCAAGGAAGTGCAACAACACGTCCACATGGAGCAGAACCGGTACATTCCCAGGGAAATACACCGGCACACACACAGGAAAAGCCAGCAGCTGCAGCACCAAAAGTAGAAAAAGTACAGGAACCGGTACAGAAAGTGACGGAAAAGCAGCAACGAAGCCAGAATGTTGTACAGGAGCAGCATTCCCGTAATAGAGACACAAGACCACAGGGTCAGGGAAGACGCTTTTCGGATGGCGGCAATGGAAGCAGACCGCAGAACAGACGAGGTCAGGAGGAAGGACAGAGAGGTTCAGGACAGAGTTTCCGACGTTCACAGAATGATGGCCAGGGAAGACGTTTTTCAGATAATGAAAGAGGAGACCGTTCACAGCGTGGAGACAATAACCGTGGTGATAGAAATGACCGCGGAAATGCACGACCACAAGGCAGACAGGGAGGACGCAGAGATGACCGTGATTCTATTCCTGCACCAATGGTAGAACAGCAGAAGAGTCAGAGAAATAAAGGAAAAGACAAAGAGAAAGATTATAAGAAGAAAGAACTTCGCGAGGGTGAATTTGAGAATAAAGGTAAAAAAGGCAAGAAACAGAAACCAGTGGCAGAACTCAAAAAACCACAGCCAAAACAGGAGAAGGTAGAGGAAATCAAGCAGATTATCATTCCTGAAGTGCTTACAATTAAAGAACTTGCGGATAAGATGAAGATTGTTCCATCAGTGATTGTTAAGAAATTGTTCATGCAGGGCAAGATTGTAACTGTAAATCAGGAAATTGACTTTGACACAGCAGAAGAAATTGCAATGGAATTTGAAATTCTTTGTGAAAAAGAAGAAGTAGTGGATGTGATTGAGGAACTTCTGAAGGAAGAGGAAGAGGATGAATCCACGATGGTGAAACGATCTCCTGTTGTCTGCGTTATGGGACACGTTGATCACGGTAAAACCTCTCTTTTGGATGCAATCCGCGATTCTCGCGTAACAGATCGTGAGGCAGGTGGAATTACCCAGCATATTGGAGCATCTGAGGTAGAAGTAAACGGAGAGACTATTACATTTTTGGATACCCCGGGACATGAGGCATTTACTGCAATGCGTATGCGTGGAGCAAGTTCCACAGATATCGCAATTCTTGTGGTAGCTGCAGATGATGGTGTTATGCCGCAGACAGTAGAAGCAATCAACCACGCAAAAGCAGCAGGAATTGAGATTATCGTGGCGATCAACAAGATTGATAAGCCGAGTGCCAATATCGAACGTGTGAAACAGGAACTGACAGAGTATGAGCTGATTCCGGAAGACTGGGGCGGAAGTACTATTTTTGTTCCAGTATCTGCACATACTAAAGAAGGTATTCAGGAACTATTGGAAATGGTGCTTCTGACAGCAGAAGTTATGGAATTGAAGGCAAATCCGAATCGCTCTGCAAGAGGTCTCGTGATTGAAGCAAAGCTTGATAAAGGAAAAGGTTCTGTGGCAACTGTTCTCGTTCAGAAGGGTACACTTCATGTGGGAGATGCAATTGCAGCCGGAAGTGCACATGGAAGAGTCAGAGCCATGATGGATGACAGAGGAAGACGTGTAAAAGAGGCAGGACCGTCTCAGCCAGTTGAGATTCTAGGATTGAATGATGTACCAAATGCAGGCGAAGTATTTGTAAGCTGTGAGTCTGAGAAAGAGGCAAGGAATTTTGCAGAGACATTTATTGCACAGAACAAAGTGAAACTTCTGGAAGATACAAAGTCCAAGATGTCTCTGGATGACTTGTTTACTCAGATTCAGGAAGGAAATTTAAAAGAATTGAACATTGTTGTGAAAGCAGATGTTCAGGGGTCAGTAGAGGCGTTGAAGCAGAGTCTTTTGAAGCTGTCCAATGAGGAAGTAGTAATCAAAATCATTCACGGAGGTGTTGGTGCGATTAATGAGTCTGACGTAATTCTCGCATCTGCATCCAATGCGATTATTATCGGATTTAATGTGCGTCCGGATGTAACAGCAAAGGAAATTGCAGAGCGTGAAGGTGTTGACATGAGACTATACCGTGTTATCTACAATGCGATCGAAGATGTGGAAGCTGCAATGAAGGGAATGCTTGATCCAATCTTTGAAGAGAAGGTACTCGGTCACGCAGAAGTCCGCCAGACATTTAAGGCGTCCGGTGTTGGAACGATTGCAGGTTCTTATGTTCAGGATGGTATTTTTGAAAGAAATTGTTCTGTACGCCTGACACGTGATGGAATTGTGATCTTTGATGGACCGCTTGCATCATTGAAGAGATTCAAAGATGATGTCAAGGAAGTACGAGCAGGATATGAATGCGGATTTGTATTTGAAAATTATAATGACATCAAAGAAGGCGATCTTGTAGAGGCCTATAAGATGGTAGAAGTGGAGAGAAAATGAGAAAAAACAGCATTAAGAATACAAGAGTAAATGCGGAAGTTTTAAGAGAATTGAGCAACATTCTGCGTGGGGGGATCAAAGACCCACGTGTGGCACCGATGACTTCAGTCGTTGCGGTGGAAGTAGCACCGGATCTGAAGACATGTAAGGCATATATCAGTGTGTTTGGTGATGAGAAGGCACAGAACGATACGATCAAAGGCCTTCAGAGTGCGGAAGGATATATCCGCCGTGAACTTGCAAGAACTTTAAATATGCGAAATACTCCAGAAATCCGGTTTGTTCTGGATCAATCTATTGAGTATGGGGTAAATATGAGCAGAAAAATCAATGAATTGACCAGAGATTTGAAAGATGGTGAAGAGGAATGAGTATTGCATTGACAGAGATACTGAACGGGATACAGACAGTTGCGCTGGGCGGACATATCCGCCCAGATGGAGACTGTGTGGGCTCCTGT
>JAHHTO010000028.1 GCA_020024595.1 Schaedlerella sp. | reverse complement strand
ATTCAATCATATGCAGTTTCAGATTCGTGATCCGAAAGGATTTGCAGAAATGCTAGTGTCGGTGATAGAGAAAAATGAACTACCACCGCTGCCATTTTTACGATTGAAAGAATCAAAAAATTAAATATGGCTCTAGCGATGAAGTGGATTCCAACAAGCTCAGGCAATGATGAAGAAAATGAAAGAACATCCTCTGGAGGTAAAAATATGAAGTTATATGCCGCACCACTGGAAGGGATTACGGGATATGTATTTCGGAATGCCTTTCATACATGTTTTGATAATATTGATAAATATTTTATTCCGTTTATTCAACCGAATCAAAAAGGGCATTTTAGCTCCAGAGAGAAGCAGGATGTGAAGCCGGAAAATAATCGAGGGATGCATGCAGTTCCACAGATTCTTACGAATTCTGCTGAAGATTTTCTGCGAACGGCATGGAAGCTACAGACAGCTTATGGCTATCAGGAAATAAATCTCAATCTGGGGTGCCCTTCCAAGACGGTCATTTCAAAAAAACGGGGATCTGGTTTTCTGGCATATCCAGAAGAACTGGAGAGGTTTTTGGAAAAAATTTTTACAAAGGCAGAAGTAGAGATTTCAATTAAAACAAGAATTGGAAAAGAAAGTCCTGATGAGTTTGCACATATTCTGGAGATTTATAATAAATTTCCGCTGAAAGAATTGATTATCCATCCAAGGGTGCAGACAGACTTTTATAAAAATGATCCGAATCTAAATGTTTTTCGTGAAGCTTTGACGGTTAGTAAGGCTCCTGTCTGTTATAACGGAGATATTTTTTCCATGAAAGATTATGAGTACTTCACAGAACAATTTCCACAGGTAGATACAATGATGCTGGGACGTGGAATATTGAAAAATCCGGGGCTTACAAGGGAAATTCATTTGCAGAAATCACTTGATAAGAAAGAATTGAAAACATTTCATGATCTGTTGTATCAAGGATATTGTCAGGTGCTGTCCGGTGACAGGACGATTTTATTTAAGATGAAAGAATTCTGGGGATTTCTGGCGCCGATTTTTACAAACTATGAAAAGTATGCAAAAAAGATTAAGAAATCGGAGAAACTACCAGTATATGAAGAAGCAGTTGAAGCGTTGTTTTTAGAACAGGAACTTGTGAAAGAGTGATTCTGTGAATGGAATAAGAGAACCGGTTTTGCATATACTTTCAGAAGAAGATTTAAATTCTGAAAAGGAACTAAAAACGATGCAGGAAATCCTGATTTCTATTATGGATACATTTGGCTATCTGGGAGTCTGTTTTTTGATTGCTGTAGAGAATATTTTTCCTCCGATTCCATCGGAAGTTATCCTGACATTCGGGGGATTTATGACAACTTGTACGGCATTGACTGTGCCAGGAGTCATTGTGTTTTCAACCATCGGTTCTTTGATTGGAGCACTGGTGTTATACCGGGTGGGAATGGAACTTAGTCCGAAACGCTTGAAAAAATGGATGGAGAGCAGAATGTTTCGGAGGCTTGGGTTTGAAAAAGAAGATGTGGAGAAGACAATTACATCTTTTGAAAAGTATGGAAAGAAGATGATTTTATTCGGAAGATGTGTTCCGATTATCCGCAGTCTGATTTCTATTCCGGCGGGAATGGCGGAAATGAATCTGGCAATCTTTCTTATTTATACTGCAATTGGCAGTACAGTGTGGAATATAATCCTAGTGTCTCTGGGGGCGGTTTTGGGGGCTTCATGGGAAACGGTGATTGTTTATATAGGTCGGTATTCTGGCGTGGTGCGCATAATGCTGCTTGTTGGAGCAGGGGTACTGGTATACCAGTTTGTTATGCGGAAAAGAAATAGAAAATATAAACAATAAAACAGAATATAGACATGAATAAATATTGCCGGTTTTTAAGTGACCGGTAATATTTTTAATGCCCTTTTAAATAGAATCAGAAAATGATATACTATGTGGAAAAGACAGCAGTGCTTGTCCGAAAAACAATCTTGAAAGAAAGAGGTTCATTAAATGAGTATTTACGATGTAAAAGGTTATGAAGTGATTCTGACAGAAGATTTGCCAGATTTAAAATCAAAGGGTTATTTACTGAAACATAAAAAGAGTGGTGCACGTGTGCTTCTTATGGAAAATGATGATGAGAACAAAGTATTTTCTATTGGATTTCGTACACCGACATCAGACAGTACCGGAGTTCCGCATATTATGGAACATTCTGTACTTTGTGGTTCCAGAGACTTTCCGGTAAAAGATCCGTTTGTAGAACTGGTAAAAGGTTCTCTGAATACATTTTTGAATGCGATGACTTATCCAGATAAGACTGTATATCCCGTGGCAAGCTGTAATGACCGGGATTTCCAGAATCTGATGCACGTTTATATGGATGCGGTATTCTATCCGAATATTTATAAACATGATGAAATTTTCCGCCAGGAAGGCTGGAGTTATAAGTTGGATGATGTGGATGGAAAATTGGAGTATAATGGTGTTGTTTATAACGAGATGAAGGGAGCGTTTTCCTCACCGGAAGGAGTGCTAGATCGGGTGATTCTGAACTCGCTGTTTCCAGATACTTCTTATGCAAATGAATCAGGAGGAGATCCGGAAGTGATTCCGGAACTGACGTATGAGCAATTTTTGGATTTTCATAGAAAGTACTATCATCCATCCAATAGTTATATTTATTTGTATGGGAATATGGATATGGAAGAAAAACTGATTTGGCTGGATCAAGCATATTTGAATGCATTCGATCAGGAAGCGGTGGATTCTGAAATTCGATTCCAGAAACCATTTGAGAAGAGGATTGAACTTGAGAAGACCTATTCGATTTCCAGTGAAGAATCGGAGAAAGAGAATACGTATCTGTCTTATAATAAAGTGATAGCCACCAGTCTGGATGAGAAGCTGTATCAGGCATTTCAGATTCTGGACTATGCATTGTTATCTGCGCCGGGAGCACCGCTTAAGAAGGCACTTGTAGATGCGGGAATCGGTAAGGATATTATGGGATCTTATGATAATGGAATTTATCAGCCGGTATTTTCTATCATTGCAAAAAACGCGGAGCCGGAGCAGAAAGAAGCATTTGTTGAGACGATTGAGAGGACTTTGCGAGATATCGTAGAGAATGGAATTGATAAAAAAGCACTGGAAGCTGGAATCAATTATCATGAATTCCGTTTCAGGGAAGCTGACTTCGGAAATTATCCGAAGGGATTGATGTATAGTTTGGAGATATTTGACAGCTGGTTATACGATGAGACGAAGCCGTTTATTCATATACAGGCCATTTCCACCTTTGAGTTTTTGAAAGAACAGGTGGGGACAAGATATTTTGAAGAGCTGATTCAGACATGGCTTCTGGATAATACACATAGTTCGATTGTTATGATAAAACCGGAAAAGGGCAGAACGGCACGCCTTGATAGGGAACTGGATGAAAAACTGCAGGCATATAAGAATAGTTTGACGCCAGAAGGACGGGAAAAACTGGTCCGTGATACCAAGGAATTGATTGCATATCAGGAATCTGAGGATACCAAGGAGGACATGGAGAAGATTCCTGTACTTCGCAGAGAAGATATTTCCAGAGAAATTGCGCCGATTTATAACGAAGAAAAAATGTGTGATGATGTGCTGATGGTACATCATAATGTGGAGACCAACGGTATTGGATACGTGACACTGATGTTTGATCTGTCCAGTGTGCCGGAGGAGAAACTTCCATATGTGGGTATGCTTCAAGCTGTTTTGGGAATCATCGATACGACACATTATGGGTATGGTGAGTTGTTCAATGAAATCAATGTGCATACCGGAGGAATTGGTACGTCACTGGAACTGTATCCGGATGTGACACAGGTCAAAGAAAAAGCATTCCGTGCGACGTTTGAAATCAAAGGAAAAGCACTATATTCTAAGATGGATATATTATTTACAATGATGAGAGAGATTCTGATGGAGTCCAAATTAGAGGATGAAAAGCGGCTGAAAGAGATTCTCTCTATGTTGAAATCCAGATTGCAGATGGGGCTTCAGTCTTCAGGTCATACAACGGCAGCTTTACGTGCATTGTCTTATGCATCTCCGCTTTCCAAGTTTAAGGATGATACAGATGGAATCGGATATTATGAGAATGTGAAAGAGATTGAGGAACATTTTGAAGAGAAGAAGGCAGATCTGATTGCCGGATTGAAAGAAATTGCACAGAAGATTTTCCGTGGGGATAACTTGATGGTAAGTTATACATCGGCAGGAGATGGTTTGGAAATTGCTGAGACAGAAATCAGAAAATTAAGATCGAAGTTATATGATAGCGAACCAGCCGGCACAAACGGGGAGGGTGCAAAAACACATTGTATGTTGCATTGTGTGAAGCGAAACGAAGGATTTAAGACTTCTTCGAAAGTGCAGTATGTGGCAAGGACCGGGAACTTTATTGATGGTGGTTCAAAATATAACGGTGCACTGCAAATTCTGAAAGTGATCTTGAGTTATGATTATCTCTGGCAGAACATTCGTGTCAAGGGAGGTGCTTACGGATGCATGTGCAATTTCAACCGGATTGGAGAAGGGTATCTGATCTCATATCGCGATCCAAATCTCGAGAGGACGATCGAGGTATATGAAGGGGTGGTAGATTACCTGAAGGAGTTCACAGTAAATGAGAGAGATATGAATAAGTATATCATCGGAACGATGAGCAATCTTGACCGCCCGATGAATCCGAACGCAAAGGGTGTGCGCTCTATGAACTTGTATATGAATCACGTGACGGAAGAAATGATTCGGAAGGAACGGGAAGAAGTACTGGATGCCAGACAGGAAGATATCCGTGCACTTGCAGATGTGGTGGATGCAATGTTGAAGGCAGATCAGCTTTGCGTGATTGGAAGTGAAGAGAAGATTGAGGAACAGAAGAATTTGTTCATGGAAGTAAAGTCATTATTTTGAGAATTCAGGTGTGAAAAGGTACTTTTACGGAGGATAACAGATGAGAGAAGATTTTAAATCGGGATTTGTGACATTGATTGGAAGACCGAATGTGGGGAAATCTACTTTGATGAATCATTTGATCGGTCAGAAAATTGCGATTACATCCAATAAACCCCAGACAACCCGTAATCGGATACAGACCGTATTGACGAAAGAAGAAGGACAGATTATATTTGTGGATACTCCGGGGATTCATAAAGCAAAAAACAAGCTGGGAGAATATATGGTAAATATCGCAGAGCGTTCGTTGAATGAGGTGGATGTAGTGCTCTGGCTTGTGGAGCCGACTACATTTATCGGAGCAGGTGAAAAGCATATCATCGAACAGCTGAAACGAGTGAAAACGCCGGTTATTCTTGTGATTAATAAGACAGACATGGTGAAACGGGAAGAGATTATCGCATCTATTGATATATACCGTAAGGAGTATGATTTTGCAGAGATTGTTCCGGTATCTGCAAGAAACGGAGAGAATACAGATGAGTTGGTACGTGTGATTCTTCAGTATCTTCCGTATGGACCGCAGTTTTATGATGAGGATACGATTACAGATCAGCCGGAGCGGCAGATTGTGGCAGAATTGATTCGGGAAAAGGCTCTGCATTGTCTACAGGAAGAGATCCCGCATGGAATTGCAGTGGCAATCGACCGGATGAAGATGGAACGAAAAGTAATGCATATTGATGCGACCATTATCTGCGAACGAGATTCGCATAAGGGAATTATCATAGGGAAGCAGGGCAGCATGCTAAAGAAGATTGGAAGCACTGCAAGGTATGAAATTGAGCGTCTTCTGGATTGTAAAGTCAATTTAAAGTTATGGGTAAAAGTGCAGAAAAACTGGCGGGACAGTGATTTTCTGATGAAGAACTTTGGATATCATGAAGATGAGATGTAGAGTGTAATTTTTTGACAGTATAGTTACCGCGTAATCGGAAAAAATAATAACATCAACACATATGAAGAGGTGAACGATGGAAGAACTATACTGGAAGCACTTCACGGAGACCGGATCCGTGACTGATTATCTTGGGTATAAGATGGAAAAGTATGGTCATATGGATATCAGCGAACGAGCTTATTCAGTGAACATGCAGGAGGATGAGATCAGAGGATGTGTTCTCGGAGCAATCCGGAATGAAGGAAACAGGAGTAACAGCGTTGAATCAAATCGTATTGACAGGGATGGTGCTTTCGACAACACCAGTTGGAGAATATGATAGAAGGGTGGTCATACTGACCAAAGAACAGGGGAAAATCTCAGCATTTGCAAGGGGGGCACGTAAACCAAACAGCCCCCTTGTGGGAGCTGTGAACCCCTTTTCTTTTGGTGAATTTACAGTTTATGCCGGACGGAGTTCTTATACCATTCAGTCTGCAAAGATTTCGAATTATTTTTCGGAACTTAGAGAAGATATGATTGGAGCGTATTATGGCTTTTATTTTTTGGAATTTGTAAACTATTATGCAAAAGAAGCGAATGATGAGAGAGAAATGTTAAAACTTCTGTATCAGACACTTCGAGCTCTCTGCAATCCGAATCTTCCTGATCAGCTGATTCGGTACATATTTGAACTTCGAGCACTTTGTATCAACGGAGAGGGACCACAGGTGTTCCAATGTATTGTCTGTGGATGTACAGATCGATCGGTGGTATTCAGTGTAAAGAAAGGTGGATTAATCTGTGGAGAATGTATGGGAGACGTGATTGACGGTATCTGCTTAAATCCGTCCACGATATATACTATGCAATATATTGAAAGCAGTAAAATTGAGAAATTGTATACCTTTGTTGTGAATGAAAAGGTGATGGATGAATTGGGATGGATCATGCAGAGGTATGCGGATGTTTATATTGAAAAAAATTTTAAATCTCTGGAAATTCTAAATACGCTGTTATAAACTCTATAATGATTACTTTACAAAACGATTCGAAATCGCTATAATAAGTAGCAATTGAGTGTTCAGTTAAAATGCGTCGATATTTTGCGTGATTTCAGGCTGAATAGGAGAAAATGTGTATAGAAAAGAATGTGAGGAACGAGAATTATGGCTGAAAAGACAATGGAAAAGATTGTGGCGCTTGCAAAATCCAGAGGATTTGTATACCCGGGATCTGAGATTTATGGTGGTCTTGCAAATACATGGGATTACGGCAATCTGGGAGTAGAATTAAAAAATAATGTAAAAAAAGCATGGTGGCAAAAATTCGTGCAAGAGTCTCCTTATAATGTAGGTGTGGATTGTGCGATTCTGATGAATCCACAAACATGGGTGGCTTCCGGTCATCTGGGCGGTTTTTCTGATCCACTGATGGATTGTAAGGCATGCCATGAGCGTTTCCGTGCAGATAAGCTGATTGAAGACTTTTGTGTAGAAAAAGGAATTGCAATAGAAGGTAGTGTAGATGCGTGGTCACAGGAGCAGATGACAGAGTTTATCAAAGAGCATCAGATCCCATGTCCGACTTGCGGTAAACATGACTTTACAGATATTCGTCAATTCAACTTGATGTTTAAGACATTCCAAGGGGTTACGGAGGATGCAAAGAATACTGTATATTTAAGACCAGAGACTGCACAGGGAATCTTTGTAAACTTTAAGAATGTGCAGAGGACATCCAGAAAGAAAATCCCGTTCGGTATTGCGCAGATCGGTAAATCTTTTCGTAATGAGATTACACCGGGTAACTTTACGTTCCGTACAAGAGAATTCGAACAGATGGAATTGGAATTCTTCTGCGAACCAGATACGGACTTGGAATGGTTTGCATACTGGAAGCAGTTCTGCCTCGACTGGTTGTATGACCTTGGCATGAAAAAGGACGAAATCAGATATCGTGATCATGATCAGGAAGAACTTTCTTTTTATAGTAAAGCAACAACAGATGTAGAGTTCCTCTTCCCATTTGGATGGGGGGAACTGTGGGGAATTGCGGACAGAACAAACTATGATTTGTCACAGCATATGGAAGTATCGAAACAGGATTTGACGTATTTTGATGATGAGAAGAAGGAAAAATACATTCCGTATGTTATTGAGCCGTCACTTGGTGCTGACCGTATGGTACTGGCATTTCTTTGCAGTGCATATGATGAAGAGAATATCGGAACGGAAGAGAAGCCAGATATGCGTACAGTGCTTCATTTCCATCCGGCGCTTGCACCGGTCAAAGTTGGTGTACTTCCTCTGTCCAAGAAGTTGAATGAAGGTGCAGAGAAGATTTATGCAGAATTGAGCAAATATTACAACTGCGAATTCGATGACAGAGGAAATATCGGAAAGCGATATCGCCGTCAAGATGAGATTGGAACTCCTTTCTGTGTAACGTATGACTTTGAGTCTGAGGAAGATGGTGCAGTTACAGTTCGTGACAGAGATACCATGCAGCAGGAAAGAGTTAAGATCGAAGATTTGAAGGTCTACTTCGAGGAGAAAATGAGATTCTAATATTCTGCTGATTATATAGGAATGTAATGTGGATTAAAATCTGGAGTTGGAAAAGTAGAAGCAGGGAAAACTTTGCCTGATCTTTTCCGACTCCTCTTTTTGTAACTTTGTTCTCTATTTGCATTTATATACCAACTTTTAAAGAATCTGATTTGTACAATGAGAGAAAAGAGAGTATAATGAGAACTGCATAATTTTTTGTTTGAAATAAGAAACTTAGGAGGTTACTTGTATGGAAAAGATCGAAAAGAATCTGTGGGAGATTTATAATGATACGCAGTTAAAAGAACTGGAAATATTTAATGAAAAATATAAAGCATTCCTGGATGCGGGAAAAACAGAACGGGAATGTGTGACAGAGATTATCCGGCAGGTAGAAGAAGCTGGATATCAGAACCTGTACAGTATGGATTCATTGAAAGCAGGAGATAAGGTCTATGCAGCATGGATGGAAAAATCAATTGCACTGTTCAATGTGGGAAATGAACCGTTAGAGAAAGGGATGAATATCCTGGGTGCACACATTGACTCTCCACGTTTGGATTTAAAGCAAAATCCTCTTTATGAGGAGAGTGGATTTGCATATTTTGATACTCACTACTATGGTGGGATCAAGAAGTATCAGTGGGTTACAATTCCTCTCAGTATTCATGGGGTCGTGGTACGAAAAGACGGTACCAAAGAAGTGATCTCCATTGGGGAGCAGGAAAATGATCCGATTTTTGCTGTGACAGACTTGTTGATTCATCTCTCTTCTAAGCAGCTAGAGAAGAATGCAGCCACAGTTATAGAGGGGGAAAATCTGGATATTCTGATTGGAAGTAGACCACTTCAGGGAGAGGAAAAAGAAGCGGTTGCGGCAAAGATATTGAAACTCCTGGAAGATACCTACCATATCGAGAAAGATGATTTGATGTCTGCAGAGTTGGAAGTAGTTCCGGCAGGAAAAGCGCGTGATTGTGGTCTGGACAGAAGTATGGTGATGGCTTATGGGCAGGATGACAGAATCTGTGCCTATACGTCTCTCGCAGCAATGCTGGATGTAGAACGGGTGGAAAGAACTTCCTGTTGTATCTTGGTGGATAAAGAAGAAATTGGAAGTGTTGGTGCAACCGGAATGAATTCCAAATTTTTTGAAAACGCAGTGGCTGATTTGTATGAGAAATTGGGTGGATTTTCAGAATTGAAGTTACGCAAGGTACTGGCACACTCTACCATGATTTCTTCAGATGTCAGTGCAGCATATGATCCAATGTACACAGAAGTGTATGATAAGAAATCAACAAGTTTCTTTGGAAAGGGACCAGTTTTCTGCAAGCACACCGGTTCCAGAGGGAAGAGTGGATCCAATGATGCCAATGCAGAGTATATTGCAAAGCTGAGGAAAGTGTTTGATGAAAACACAGTATCGTTCCAGATGGCAGAACTCGGCAAGGTAGATGCCGGCGGAGGTGGAACGATTGCTTACATTTTGGCGCAGTATGGAATGGAAGTGATTGATGGTGGAGTGGCAGTGCTCTGTATGCATGCACCGTGGGAAATTTCCAGTAAAGCAGATGTGTATGAGGCATATCGAGGATATTGTGCATTTTTGAGGGATATGAAGTAAAGAACTATAAAACAATCATGGTATATTGTAAAAGTATTTTATACATAATAAGAGTGACTATTTGAAATAAAAAGGAGCTTATTTATTATGGATAGAAAACAGGCATGGACATTATATCAAGAGAAGGATTATGCGGCGATCGAGGAATTGTGTTCCGGTTATCGCCGCTTTTTGAATGTAGGAAAAACAGAACGGGAATGTGTTGAAGAAGCAGTCCGAATTGCAGAGCAAAAAGGGTATCGAAATTTATCTGAGTATCAAACAGTGAAACCGGGAGATAAAATTTATGAAGTACACATGAATAAGACAGTGATCTTTTTTCATATAGGAGAACAAAGCTTAGAGGAAGGAATGAACATCATAGGGGCGCATGTGGATTCTCCAAGACTGGATATCAAACAGGTTCCTTTTTATGAAGATTCTTCACAGGTTTACTTGGATACCCATTATTATGGGGGCGTGAAAACTTATCAATGGCTCTCCTTGCCTTTATCGCTTCATGGAGTGATCGTTAAGAAAAATGGCACCAAGATCACGGTCCGAATCGGAGAGGCAGAGGAAGATCCGGTATTTGTGATTACTGACCTGCTCCCACATCTGGGAAAAGAAAAACTGGAAGAGAAAGTCAAAGAATTTATCGATGCAGAGAAGATGGATCTGCTGATTGGAAATCGTGGGGAGATCACAGGAACCGTGAAAGACTATATTTTACAAATATTGTATAAGCGGTATCAGATTCGAGAAGAAGATTTTGTTTCGGCAGAATTGGAAGTAGTTCCGGCAGGCAAGGCACGTGACTGTGGGTTGGACAGCAGTATGATATTAGGATATGGTCAAGATGACAGAAGCTGCGCATATACAGCACTGGAAGCACTTCTGGAAATGGAGGATGTAACAGCTTTGAGAACTTGTTGCTGCATTCTGGCAGATAAGGAAGAAATCGGAAGTAGGGGAGCGACCGGAATGACCTCTCGTTTTTTTGAAAATGTACTGGCAGAGATTGTATACAGAATTGAAGAAAAAAGAGAAGCATGTATAGAGTGCTTAGAGAAACAAAGTCAGAATTTTTCATTGTATCAAAAACAGGATCTTATGTTGCGTCGTATATTACAGAAATCAGATATGCTGTCAGCAGATGTCAGTGCGGCTTATGATCCTTTATATGAGAAATATTTTGAAAAAAAGAATGCGGCCTATCTTTCAGAAGGGGTGGTATTTTGCAAATACAGTGGAAGCGGCGGGAAGTCTGGCGGTAATGATGCAAATGCAGAATATATGGCAGAACTGCGGCGTGTGATGGAAGAAAACCATGTGCTTTATCAGACAGCAGAACTGGGAGCTGTGGACAGGGGAGGCGGAGGAACAATCGCCTATATTCTGGCAGAATATGGGATGAACGTCATTGATTGCGGAATTGCAGTATTAAGTATGCATGCACCGTGGGAGGTGATCAGTAAGGCTGATTTGTATGAGATGAAGAAGGGATATCGGGCATTCTATCAGAAGTACGGAAAATGATTGTTGAAAATGATAAAAATAAATGTCTAGATTGGGTAAATTTACAAGTAAAAACCTTGACGAGATACGACAAAACCTTTAGAATAGATATGCGACTTAGCCAAGTTTAGTTGTAAAAATCAATTAGGAGGTCATTAAGACATGGCAAAATGGGTTTATATGTTTACCGAAGGTAATGCAACCATGAGAAACCTTCTTGGTGGAAAAGGTGCAAACCTTGCAGAGATGACAAGCCTTGGACTCCCGGTACCGCAGGGATTTACTGTAACAACAGAGGCTTGTACACAGTACTATGAGGATGGCAGAAAGATTAATGACGAAATTATGGGTCAGATTATGGACGCTATCGTAAAATTGGAAGAGATTACAGGAAAGAAATTCGGAGATAAAGAGAATCCGCTTCTCGTTTCCGTTCGTTCCGGTGCAAGAGCTTCTATGCCTGGTATGATGGATACAATTCTGAACCTGGGTCTGAATGAAGAGGTAGTTGAGACTCTGGCAGAAGCATCAGGAAATGCTCGTTGGGCTTGGGATTGCTATAGAAGATTCATCCAGATGTATTCTGACGTAGTTATGGAAGTTGGTAAGAAGTATTTTGAAGAACTTATCGACAAGATGAAAGAAGAAAAGGGTGTAACTCAGGACGTTGAACTGACAGCAGAAGATTTGAAAACTCTGGCAGGACAGTTCAAGGCTGAATATAAAGAAAAAATCGGAGATGACTTCCCGGCAGATGCAAAAGAGCAGTTGATGGGAGCAGTAAAGGCTGTATTCCGTTCATGGGACAACCCGCGTGCGAACGTATACCGTCGTGACAACGATATCCCGTATTCTTGGGGAACAGCTGTTAACGTACAGATGATGGCATTCGGTAACATGGGTGATGACTGTGGTACAGGTGTTGCATTTACACGTGACCCTGCTACAGGAGAGAATGGCTTGTTTGGTGAGTTCCTGACCAATGCACAGGGTGAGGACGTTGTTGCCGGAGTTCGTACACCGATGCATATTTCTGAGATGGAAGAGAAGTTCCCAGAAGCATTTGCACAGTTTAAAGAAGTTTGCCAGACTCTGGAGACACACTATAGAGATATGCAGGATATGGAGTTTACTGTAGAGCACGGTAAATTATATATGTTGCAGACACGTAATGGTAAGAGAACAGCTCAGGCAGCTCTGAAGATTGCATGCGACCTTGTTGACGAGGGAATGAGAACAGAAGAAGAGGCAGTTGCTATGATCGATCCACGTAACTTGGATACTCTGCTTCATCCACAGTTTGACGCTGCTGCACTGAAAGCTGCAACACCGATGGCAAAAGCACTTGGAGCATCTCCTGGAGCTGCATGCGGTAAGGTTGTATTTACAGCTGATGACGCTGTTGAATGGGCTGCAAGAGGTGAGAAGGTTATTCTTGTTCGTCTGGAGACATCACCGGAAGATATCACAGGTATGAAGAGTGCTCAGGGTATCCTGACAGTTCGTGGAGGTATGACATCTCATGCTGCTGTAGTTGCTCGTGGAATGGGAACATGCTGTGTATCTGGTTGTGGTGATATCGCAATGGATGAGGCAAACAAGAGATTTACATTAGCAGGAAAAGAATTCCATGAGGGAGACAGCATTTCTCTTGATGGTTCTACAGGAGCTATTTATGATGGAATCATCCCAACAGTAGATGCTACAATCGCTGGTGAGTTCGGAAGAATCATGGGATGGGCTGATAAATACAGAACAATGAAGGTTCGTACAAATGCAGACACACCAGCAGATGCTAAGAAAGCACGCGAGCTGGGAGCAGAAGGTATCGGACTTTGCCGTACAGAGCATATGTTCTTCGAGGGCGACAGAATTGATGCATTCCGTGAGATGATTTGTTCTGAGACAGTAGAAGAAAGAGAAGCTGCACTTGAGAAGATTCTTCCGGAACAGCAGGGAGACTTTGAGGCTCTTTATGAAGCTCTGGAAGGAAATCCAGTTACTATTCGTTTCCTTGACCCACCGCTTCACGAGTTTGTTCCAACAGAAGAAGAGGATATTAAGAAATTGGCTGAGGCTCAGGGTAAAACAGTTGAGCAGATCAAGACAATTATCGACAGCTTGCACGAGTTCAACCCAATGATGGGACACCGTGGATGCCGTCTGGCAGTTACTTATCCGGAAATCGCTAAGATGCAGACAAAGGCTGTTATCCGTGCGGCTATTAATGTACAGAAAGCACATCCAGATTGGACAGTAAAACCAGAGATCATGATTCCGCTTGTTGGAGATATCAAAGAGCTGAAATATGTGAAGAAGTTCGTAGTTGAGACTGCAGATGCAGAAATTGCTGCTGCAGGAAGCAATCTGAAATACGAAGTAGGTACAATGATTGAGATTCCGAGAGCTGCACTTACAGCTGATGAAATCGCAAAAGAAGCTGACTTCTTCTGCTTCGGTACAAATGACTTGACACAGATGACATTTGGCTTCTCCCGTGATGATGCTGGCAAGTTCTTGGATGCTTACTATGATGCTAAGATTTTTGAGAACGATCCATTTGCAAAACTGGATCAGACAGGTGTTGGCAAGTTGATGGATATGGCTATTACATTAGGAAAGCCGGTTAACCCGAGCCTGCATGTAGGAATTTGTGGAGAACATGGTGGAGACCCAAGTTCTGTTGAATTCTGCAACAAACTTGGTCTGGATTATGTATCTTGCTCACCATTCCGTGTGCCGATTGCAAGATTGGCAGCAGCACAGGCTGCTATCGCTGAAAAGAATGCAAAATAATCGGAATATAAGCTTATAATCTTAAATTTACGCAGTCCCATGGCTCAAAAGAGCCGTGGGACTGTTTTCTGTCTCTTTAATATGGAAACAGGATCTTTTGTTGACTCTTTTATAGAGAAAAAATATTCCTTTATTTGAACATTAATATAGAGGATATATAGATACGGAATCGATACCAGGAGTCAATGATTGACAGAGGAGAATCTCTAGAAATAGAATGAATGATACATATTTGTATCGTTGACTCACAGATTTAGGGTAGCGATGGGACTATAGGAGAGAATGATATATCTGTAAAATGTAGTTGGAGTATGAAGAAAATAAAAAGGTAGTGTTGGAAAAATTAAAATATGGTGTTAGTATATAAATACTAGAAAATAAATATGACCACTTTCAATAAATGTTATCAAAAGCATAAAGAAAATTACAGAAATGGTTTACGATCATACAAAGAAAGAATGGAGAAATCTTTCGAAGTTGGGGAGAGGAATGTAGCCAAAGTGAGAAGTTTGGTATCTGGTTAATCAGAGATGTTCAGATAATAAATTTATTGTAATGTAGAGAGAATATCATTTATTTGCAATTTTGGCGTAAATAAGGTTATTGGGATAGAACATATTTGAAGCCGTTTGATTAATAAGAAGTAAGAAAATTGTGATATAGTAATAATTATAGCAGTTTAAGAGGGGGAACATAGAGAAGATATGCAGTTACAGACCGTTTTGATTAAACCATCATCAAGTCAGTGTAATATGCACTGCGACTATTGTTTTTATTGTGACGAGTCATCAAAAAGAGAGTATGCGTCGTATGGTATGATGTCAGAAGAAGTATTAAGAGAGGTGATAAAGAAAACGTTGTTTTGTGCTACTTTAGATGTATGCTTTATGTTTCAGGGAGGAGAACCTACACTCAGAGGGTTAAATTTTTTTGAAAAAGTGATAGAGTATGAAGAAAAATTTAATCGTAATAACGTTCGTGTGTTTAATTCTATTCAAACAAACGGACTTCAAATTAATGAAAAATGGTGTGAGTTTTTTAAGAGATATAACTTTCTTGTCGGAGTTTCATTAGATGGAACGAGGGAAACTCATGACGCGTGCAGACATACACCTGATGGAAAACCAACTTATGATAGAATCTGTTGGTCATTGAAGTTTCTTGAAGAATATGGAATTGATTATAATATTCTTACAGTGGTGAATTCATATACAGCGCCTAAAATTCGAGAAATCTATCAGGAATATAAGAAAAATGGTTGGAAGTATCAACAGTATATTACTTGCCTCGAACCATTAGGAGAGAAAGAACGAAAAAATATATATTCTCTTACAGCTGAAATGTATGGGAAGTTTCTTACAGAATTGTTTAATCTATGGTATAAAGATTGGAAAAGAGGAAAAGCACCTTATATAAGACAGTTTGAAAATTATATTGCGATTTTAATGGGATTGCTTCCAGAATCCTGTGAGCAGAGAGGTGTTTGTAGTATGCAGGGAGTTATAGAGGCAGATGGAAGTGTTTATCCATGTGATTTTTATGTTCTAGATGAGTATAGGGTTGGAAATTTTAATCATGATTCAATTGATGATTTTTTTGAAAATGAAAATGCAAAGAGGTTTATTGAGGAGTCAAAGAAACTGAGCCCTAAATGCAAAGAATGCAGTTATTTTAAGCTGTGTCGTGGTGCCTGTCGAAGAAGTAGGGTAAAAGAAAAATCAGATACATATATTAATTATTATTGTGAAGGGTATAAGTATTTTTTTGATCAAACGATTGATAGATTGCAGGAAATTGCAAAATATTTTGGCAATTAAATACTTAAAAACAGGGTAATAGTTTCAACGGCTATTACCCTGTTTTTAAGTATTCAGCGTGTTTGTAATCTAATGATATTAATTTATATTCAAAATGTATGAATTGAGACATACGTATAGAAAATATATATATTGTGGTGTGCGAGAATGTAAATAAAATAATTTTTGCTCTCAACTACATAGAAAAAATATTAGAGAGCCTGCATAAGACAGTTGAGTGCAAGACCACTAAGTCCGCAGCCACACATCACAAGGATAGGATTCAATTTTGATTTGCGTAAAATAATAAATGCAGAGAGAAATATGCCGGCTCCAATCCAGTTTATGTTTTTAAGTGCAATACTGTTTCCTTGAAAGATGACAAGATTCAGAATAGATAATCCGGCGGATGCAATAAGTGCAACAACAGCAGGACGAAGACTTGCAAGTACATTCTGTAATGTTGTCAGCTTTCTATAATGTAGATAAATATATGACAGGAATGAGACAATGAAACATGATGGAAGAATACATCCAAAAGTTGCAATAAGTGCTCCTGGAATTCCGGCAATACGTATTCCTACAAATGTTGCAGAGTTGACTGCGATTGGTCCGGGTGTCATTTCAGCAATAGTGACAAGATCAGTAAACTCGGTCATTGTAATCCAGTTATTTAGGTTAACAACTTGGTTTTGTATCAGAGGAATTGCAGCATATCCACCACCTATACTGAACATCCCTACCTGTAAAAAACTCAGAAATAATTTCAGATATATCATACTTTTTCCCCCCCCTTTTTCTGACGACATAGTGTGAAAATGAGCCCTACAACTGCTGAAAGTATTATGATGTAAATTACATTCATATTGAATACAAATGTGGCTATGAAAGCAATAATCATAATTAAATAGTGTAGACAATTTTTTTCACTCACTACATTATAGCCAAGACTGCATACAACATCTAGGATAACAGCTGCAACGCCCGCTTGCATTCCCTTCAAGATAAAGATGATATAGATGTTTGTCGCAAACGCTTTGTAAAAGAATGAAATAATGGTGAGGATGATCATAGGCGGTATAATAGTTCCTATGACTGAAATGAGCATTCCGATAAATCCGGCTACTTTCCATCCTACAAGAATTGCAGCATTTACAGCGATTGCGCCTGGTGACGATTGGGCAATAGCGGTCATATCAAGCATTTCATCTTCATCTATCCAGTGAAGTTCATCCACAAATTTCTTTTTCATGAATGTAATAATGACAAAGCCTCCACCAAAAGTAAATGTACTGATGTACAGAGTGCTTATCAGAAGTTTTAATAATATTTCTGGTTTATTTTTCATCTATCATTCACCTCCTAAAGGAATAATAACATTTGTCTTTGTATAAATAAAATGCTATAATAATATTAATAAGATAACAAAAATGTTATACACAAGGAGGAAATATGAGTTTAAGATACTTGAGAATATTTATAAAAGTATATCAAGAAAAAAATATTACAAAGGCTGCGAAAAAACTTCATATGGCACAGCCGGCTGTTTCTAGAACTATTCAGGAAATGGAAAAAAATTACGGGATCAGTCTTTTTGACAGGCTGAATCATAAAATTTATCCGACGAGGAAAGCTGATGAATTATATGCGAGAGCGGTTCAGATTATAGATTCTTTTGATGTGATGGAGGAGATGCTTCGGAATGACAACGAGAATGAGATGATACATATCGGTGGAACTATGACGATAGGAAATTTTGTATTTCCTATTGTAGTATCAGAGTTTAAAAAGAGATATCCTTCTGTTCATGTTAAGATAACAATATCAAATAGTGCAGACATACAGAAAAAAATATTGGATAACGAACTTGATTTTGCTATAGTGGAAGAAAATGTTAAGGTCGCCCATCTTCAAACTGAGTATTTTTATACAGATAACATGTGTCTTGTCTATAGTAATGAGCATGAAATTAATAATAAAAAAAGCATTGATTTGAAAGAACTTGTGGACTATCCGTTTCTGCTTAGGGAGAAAGGCAGTGCGACAAGATCATATCTTGAGCATATTTTTGCAGTTCATGACTTAGTGATAGAAGAGACATGGGAAAGCACCAGTACGCAGGCACTTATTAATGCAGTTTCCAATGGAATAGGAATCTCTATCTTGCCTGAAAAACTTGTTCAACGTGATTTACAAGAAGGGCGTATAAAAACTAGGAAGATAGAGAATAAAGAATTTATGAGAAATACATATTTTATTTGGCATGAACAAAAAGTCTTGTCAGAAGCTGTCAATAATTTTAAGGAAGTATGTAAAACAATAAAACAGGAAAAAAATATATGATGAAAAGACGTGTTCCTCTTAAATTAAAAACAATACTAGTAATATTTGCTACAGGGCTTATTGTCTGTACTCTCGGGTTAAGCGGTATATTCTCTTTCAGTATGTTTCAAAAATTGATGGTTGAGAAAATTTCTAATTCAAGAGTAGATGTGTTAAGTCAGATATCAGAAAAACTGACAACTGTGAAGTTAAATGCTGAGATGCTATCAAATTTATATTTTTATAATAGTAATTTTACTAAAAATTATGATAGAAGTGTATTTACAGAAGAAGAAAGAGCAGAAATAGAAGCGAACTTTAAAGAACTTGAAGGAATGTCTGGTATGACAGAGGCTACGACAGGGCTTAAATTTTATTATGAATTAATTTTGAACAATGGTTATGCCTACAGTTCACTAGATGATCAGATGTTTTATCACAGTAAAATTGCGGAATATCGTAATTCTATGTGGTTCAGAGAACTTCAAAAAACAGGT
The DNA here is from genome assembly GCA_020024595.1 of Schaedlerella sp. GTDB lineage: Bacteria > Bacillota > Clostridia > Lachnospirales > Lachnospiraceae > Schaedlerella. The sequence continues at coordinate 1,286 of JAHHTO010000028.1, read as the reverse complement.
AATATATGGACTCCAACATATGAGGATGCTTATGGAAACAATATAATATCGAATGTGCGCAGTATTAAGGATTCGAAGGGTGATGTTATCGGTATATTTATGTTTAATATATATGAAGAAAATATCAGACGGCAGTTTATGGATCTAATAGATGAAAATGATATCTATATTATTGATAATGAGGGAAATATTATTTCACATATGGATGAGGAGATGATCGGTATTAGATTTTATGATATGGATGTTATGAATAATATGTTTGAAGAAAAAAATTATAACATTGTAAATAAAAACAGAAAGGATTATCTCTTTTCAATTTATAAAAATCATGAAGGGGGTTGGATAGTTGTTGAAGAGATATTAATGGCTTTACTTCTCGAAGATGTCAGAAGAATTAAGCTGCGGATGGTTCAAGCAGGTTTTTTGTTATTTCTTGTTGGGATCATTATAAGTATCTATATAGCACAAAAAACAACCAGACCTCTCAGAGAACTTGTAGGTGAGCTTGAACAAGTGGCAAATTCAGAGAGGGATAATCACTCATTTAATGTAACTGGATGGTATGAAATCAGCAAGATAAGTAATGAATGTAATTACATGAATGAGAGAATTCGGTTACTTGTTGATAAAATTAAAGAATCAGAGAAAAGAAAAAGAGTAGCAGAGATGGGATTCATGCAGTCTCAAATGAGTCCACATTTTCTCTATAATACGTTGTTTTCTATCCGGTGTCTGGTTGACATGGAAGACAAAAAGGGTGCAATAGGAATCATAGATGCTTTTACATCTATTCTAAAATATATTCTTTCTTATAAAAGCGAGTTTGTCGACGTGGCACAGGAAATTAGATTTTTAGAGGATTATGCGGTGTTACAGAAATACAGATATGGCGATCAGTTTGAACTGGTAATTCACTGCTCAGAAGAACTATATTCTAAGAAGATATTGCGTATGATTTTAGAACCACTTGTAGAGAACTCTGTTTTTCATGGTATGGATGACGATGTGGATAGCATTAGGGTAGAGGTAGAATTTCGTATCGACGACTCGGATATGTTTATAACAGTTACAGATAATGGCGTTGGTTTTACAAATAAAAAATTTACCGAATTGAGTGAAAAAATGAGAGAAAATAATCATTCAAACATGATAGGCATGAATAATATCCGAGAAAGGATTAAGATGAATTTTGGTAAAAACTATACGTTAAGTATAGATACGCTTTATGAACAAGGAGCAAGAGTTATAGTTAAAGTACCAATAATAGAATAGGAGGAATATAATTG
>JAHHTO010000275.1 GCA_020024595.1 Schaedlerella sp. | reverse complement strand
GAATTATTGTCTTCTAAAAAGCACCAAATAACAAGGCCGGGGAACGGGTAGAAATTACCGTTCCCTGGCCTTGTGCTTCGTTTGTTTTGTTAATGTTCTTTTAAACACCAGTTGAGATCAACTTAAAGCACCAGTGGGCGAACAAGACAGCGTTGCAGATACAGGCACAGAAGCGCTCCTTTTTGAAAATGTAGCAGACATATTCGCAGTATTGCCGCTGCACCAAGAAGATTCACCACCGTAACTCCATCCATTTGAAACAGTGTGGTAAACGCTTGCAGATGTTGCAGTCGTCGTATGACCATCATATGAAAAAATCCCATTCAACTGAACACTTCCGATTGCCGCGCCATAATAAGAAAAGTCTCGTTTAACGCTGCCTTTTTTCACTGATGCGCGTAGAGCTGAGTTCTCGATGGTCAATACCGTATGGTGTGATACACCATTTCCGAGGTCGACGGTTCCCAAGTCAATAACCTGCGTTTCAGGTTCAAAGGCAAGTACAGGAACAGCTAACACGAACCCTAGAATTACAGCTATTGCTAAAGAAACAAATTTTTCACACAGAAAGCCTCCTTCAAAATAGTTTATTCTAAAAGATTCGGAAATTCATCCCAATCCGAATCACTTGTATCAACATTCTCGAAATCAACAATGGTAGTATTCACTTCTACCACACGGAATTTTTAGCTTTTCCACATATAGAAAACAGAAAAAGCTAAAATGCCTATTAGTACAGCACCGCCAATCCGCAGCAACCAAGTTCTACATCTTTTTTTTCGATGATAAATCGCGACAACATCTTCGGGGAGAGTATCCAAAAAACTTCTGGCCGCATCTTGAGGCTCCCCGATGATTGCGATGCATTCTTCGTATGAAATCATAGGATTCTCATTTTGAAGGTCCACTATTGCTGTGCGGATTTGCTTTTCAAATATCTCTTTTTGAAATGTATCGCAGTATAAATACTTTCTGGCCTGACGGAAATACTGTTTCCACTTGCGATCATTCATGCAGAGTCCCCCCCATAGAGCATACCATCTTTCGATAAGAGACTATCAATAGTCTGTGTCACTCGCCGATATTCTGCAATGATCTCATCGAGATATCTGCTGCCCTGCTCAGTAATCGAAAAATAGACTCTGGTTCGATTACTCTCCGTAACGACAGTTTCCGACGGTGAAATGTAACCGTGATCTTGTAGCCGATAGATAGCAATATATAGTGTGTTAAATTGAAGCACACCATCACTAAGCCGGGCCATTTCCTGAAGCATCTCGTAAGCATACATTGGCTTTTGCCTCAAAAGAAAAAGAACCAGCATATCGGTCGTAGCTTTTTTCAAGCTATCTTTCATCCCTGCCACAGTACCACTGCGCTTTTGGGATGTTTGGGATGTTTGTTTCATAGTGTTATCTCCGTATGTTTATTAATATTGTACAATAAAATATTACCATTTTCAATATATTTATCATTGACAAATATATCTGTTTTGTATAT
>JAHHTO010000274.1 GCA_020024595.1 Schaedlerella sp. | reverse complement strand
AATAAGTGCATAACCATTCATTTCTATTGGCTATACACTTATTATACGAGGAGTGAGCGTATGACTTTTCCACTGAATGCCCCCATGTTTGACTTACTTGTACTCTCTGTAATTGTAGAAGAAGATGCATACGGATACCAGATTAGCCAGATTATCAAACAGGCATCCGCCTCCACCAAGGATTCAACTTTATATCCGATTCTTAAGCGTCTTCAAGAGAGTCATTTCGTCGAGGCTTATGATCAACAGTTTCAAGGGCGTAACCGGAAGTATTACACCATCACAGATACAGGAAAACAATATCTAAAGGAACTGGTAAAGGAATGGGAACGTTACCGTACTGTTATAGATGACATCGTAAAAGGAGGGATTTTGCAATGAACAAAAACGACTACATGAAAACACTCGCCTACAATCTCCGTCGGCTTCCGAAAAAAGATTTTGACCAGGCAATTGATTACTATGAAGAATATTTCGCCGATGCCGGTTCAGAAAACGAACAAAAAGCTATTGAAGATCTTGGCTCTCCTGAAAGTGCGGCAAAAGAACTAATCATGAATCTTGCTGTAAAAAATGTGGAAGAACCCCCGAAAACTGTGAAACATAGCTTTAAAGCAATATGGATCGGTATTCTCGGAATATGTGCTGCTCCAATTGCACTGCCGATTGCACTTTGCCTGATTCTTATCATCGCATCTTTGATTTTCTCGCTGCTCTGTATTCTAGGTGGATTGCTTCTTACCGCTATCTGCATTGCAGCTGCTGCAATTGTCGGCATTATCGGCGGATTTATTTTGCTGTTTACAAGCTTTGCAAACGGACTTGCCACACTAGGATTCAGTTTTCTCTGTGCAGGCATTGGAATCCTATCCACATGCGGAATCTTCTTTCTGTGCAAATGGCTGTTGCAAAAAATCGTACAATTATTAGGAAAAATCACGAAGGGAGGACGTAGGAATGAAGCCAGTAACTAAACGAATTTTGACAATTTCTGCTAGTTTGGCAGGAATCGGTATTGCTATGATGGGAGTAGGATTGCTTCTAGGCGGACGCCCCGGTGTTGTATTTAACAACTCAGGAATCATCTCCCCTTACCAAAAGAAAGTATTTTATGATCAAAAGAAAGTATCTGTTGATGCTTTTTCCACCCTAAATCTAAGGTTAGCTACTGAAGCAGAAATCAAGATTCAAGCATCTGAAGATGAAAATTACTATATTGAGTATCAACTAAATGGTGAATACGAAAAACCAGACTATAAAGTACAGGATAAAACCCTCTATTTTTCTCAAGCAGACTCCGCTCAATCTGTTGTGGAAATATTTAATTTGGGTTTTGATTTTCAGGACACATCCCCATCCTACCTCATACTCTACATCCCTGAGGATGCTATGCTAGAATATGCTGACATTTACAATGAATACGGCAATCTAAATATCTCCGATATAAATTTTCAGACTGCCTCTATTGAAACCAATACCGGAAATATCGATTTAAATCGGATTTCAGGAACTGATCTGAACCTCATGATAAACGATGGAA
>JAHHTO010000273.1 GCA_020024595.1 Schaedlerella sp. | reverse complement strand
GTAAAATACTGAATAGCAAAGAGTACAGTCAATAGAACATCAAACTTGGGTTAATAACTAAATAATTATTTTAAAATAAAAATAATGGGAAAATTTTTAAAAATTATCAGTGTCTCGGATATTCTTGAATATGATGCATTCAGTAAATGGAATGAAATAAAAATAGGTGATCCGGTCACATTGGAGAAAGGTAAAGAAGAGAATGCAAAGAAAATAGTTGTAAAGTTTGATGGTGTGATTCTCGGAACATTACCTAAAAATGATTGTGGATGTATAAAGGAATTTGCGGATAACAATTGGCCTTTAGACAAGTTGTTTGATTGTAAGATCTGTAGGAAAAATAGTGATATCGGTGAATATGACCAACAGCTCCATATATTGGTTCAGATAAAAAAATGGACAGAAACCGATGAAGTGAAAGATTCCGCAGGAGCCTAGTCGTGTAAGATACTTTAAAGTACTAACCGGATAATCTTCAATCTTTGGATATGGATGGAAAGTATTCAATCATTTAAATGAAAATATGAGATGCTATTGTTATAGATTCCTATATATCCTATATAAATAAGGTAATAGATATGGGAAACAACTATTAAAGTTTTTGGCTTGCGGAGAGGGGCAGACACTGGTCGTTCCCAAAGAAATTGAAAGTAGAGAATATGAATACCATGGTATAGGTCTTATCAGACTCTCTTCCCAAAGAAAAGAATTAAAGATGGTTCTGGCAGAGAGAATACCAGTGTGATGTGTGAAGACGTGGAGATGGGTTCTGTATCTGTTCTTTATCTTGAGGAACAGGTCTGTCGCTCCATGAGAAAATAGTTCTAGATATATTTTCTTTTTTGCTATTATAAAATAATCCGAGCTGAATAATAGGAAAATTTGTAAGTCATTGCTACCTTTGCGTTTCAATTGATAAAGTGATGAAGCTAATATTAATTACAACTCCGAACTATTTCGTGGAGGAGGACCAGATTATTACCTCACTGTTTGACGAAGGACTGGACTGCCTGCACCTGAGAAAGCCGGGGACGGAACCTGTGTACGCTGAACGATTCCTGACGCTCATACCTGAGAAGTACAGGAAGAAAATTGTGGTACACGATAACTTCTATCTGAAGAACGAATTCGACCTGAAAGGGATACATCTGAACAGCCGTAACCCTATGATACCAGGTGAATATAATGGACAAGTGAGTGCATCATGCCATACATTGGACGAGGTGAGTGCACAGAAAAAACTGTATGAATACGTTTTCCTGAGTCCGGTGTTTGACTCCATCTCGAAGAAGGGCTATAAGGCTTCCTTCAGCAAGGAACTGCTGTACAAGGCTGCCAAGATGGGCGTAATTGACAAGAAAGTGGTGGCACTGGGAGGCATCGACGAAAATACCATACAGATAGCCAAAGAAATCGGTTTTGGCGGTGTAGCCGTGATGGGAGGGCTGTGGAGCCATTTTGACCCTGTGACCGACTATAACTACCAGAATCTAATCAGACAGTTTATAAATTTGAAGAAATTGGCTGATTAAACATATTAAATTTTTGGCGAC
>JAHHTO010000272.1 GCA_020024595.1 Schaedlerella sp. | reverse complement strand
GAGCCTGTGAAAAAATCTCTGTAAATTAAACACTATAAAGGTCTTCTATGATAAAATATATTAAATCATAGGAGGCCTTTTTATTATGGCAAACAGAAAAAAAGAAGTTTACAAACCAAAACCGATGACAGAAGGAAAAAGAAATCTTATTCAGGGACTGCTCCAGGAATACGATATCCAATCAGCAGATGATATTCAGGAGGCACTTAAAGATCTGCTTTCCGGAACCCTTCAAGATATGCTTGAAACGGAAATGGACAATCATCTTGGATACAATCGTTATGAAAGATCTGGTGAGCCTAATTACCGTAATGGAACAAAGTCTAAAACTGTTCGCAGTAAATACGGTGAATTCGAAGTAGATGTACCTCAGGATCGTCAAAGTTCTTTTGAACCGCAAGTGCTCCCAAAACGTCAAAAAGATATTTCTGCGATTGATGATAAGATTATTGCAATGTATGCCAAGGGGATGACTACACGGCAGATTTCAGAAACCATAGAGGATATTTATGGTTTTGAAGTCAGTGAAGGAATGGTATCCGATATCACAGATAAGCTCCTTCCCAAAATCGAGGAATGGCAGAATCGTCCCTTGTCACCTGTGTATCCAATCGTTTTTATTGATGCTGTGCACTTCTCTGTACGTGATGATGGTGTGATTAGAAAGTTGGCAGCATATGTGGTACTTGGTATCAATGAAGATGGCATGAAAGAAGTCTTAAGCATTATAGTGGGCGAAAATGAAAGCAGTAAGTACTGGCTTTCTGTATTGAACAGTTTGAAGAATCGTGGAGTTCAGGATATTCTTATTCTCTGCTCAGATGGATTAACAGGAATCAAAGATGCAATCTCTACCGCATTTCCAAAAACAGAGCAACAGCGTTGTATTGTACATATGGTGAGAAATACGCTGAAATATGTTGCAAACAAAGATATGAAAGCCTTTGCAAAGGATTTAAAGACAATCTATACAGCTGCAAGCGAAGAAGCTGCAAGAAAACAGTTGGAGACTGTGACAAAGAAATGGTCTGGGCAATATCCAAGTGCCATGAACCGCTGGCATGATAACTGGGATGCAATTTCTCCAATCTTCAAGTTTTCCAAGGATGTCCGTACCGCTTTTTATACTACGAATGCCATAGAATCACTAAATTCATGCTATCGTAGATTAAACAAGCAGAGGAGCGTATTTCCAAGTTCCCAGGCGCTGATGAAGGCACTATACCTGGGTACTTTTGAAATCGCAAAAAAATGGACAATGTCGATTCGCAACTGGGGAAAAGTACGTGGTGAACTGGAAATCATGTATCCTGACCGACTGATAGTGTAATTCTAAATAATATGTCAAGAAAAAACACACCCAGATTTTTCTGGGTGCTCTTGACATGTTCGTTCATTTTTGCTATTAAATAGACAACGGCTTAACCGCAGAAAACTGCCATTAAGCCGCTCAATTATCATAGAAGATCTCAATTTACAGAAAAAATTTCACACCGTCCACGTTATTCCACATACTTTATTTCTTTTGAAGCACTTATGACGCAGTTGAAAAA
>JAHHTO010000271.1 GCA_020024595.1 Schaedlerella sp. | reverse complement strand
TCCTTTGCGTTCAACTTCTTATTCATGGTTGTTCCTCCTAAATTAAAATGCGTTATGTGGTTAGACAGTACTAACCACATAACGCATTTTATCAATTCTCAGAAACGAATCCAACCCAAAATAAGTTTCATTCTACCCAAAAACGATATTTATTTTGGGTAGAAGGTCATTATTACTTTATTTGATTTGTCTCTTTATATTTTTTAGGAATTACTCCGTACTTTTTCTTGAAAGCCGCAGAAAAATTACTCGGTTTTGTATATCCGACAACGCTTGCGATCTGACTTACATTCATATTACTTTCCAACAATAAACTTGCCGCCCGTTCCAACCGCTGGTCGATTATATAAGCATGGACAGGTATCCCATACATTGTTGAAAAGCCTTTAGACAGTTTTGAAATACTGATTCCAATTTGTTTAGACAGTTCTTCCAGATTTGGTGCGAAGGCAAGTTGGCTATCAATCATCCTTTTTGCCTCAACAATAGAATCTCGCTCGCTCTTTGAAATTGGATATAAATCTGATGACAGGATTCTAAGCTCTAGAACCTCACTTAAATACACAGAAAGCAGTTCATGTATTTTGCTTTCCAGAAAAAGATAGCCCAATCCACCTCTGTAATGACTAAAATCCTTTAGTTCCGCAAAAATATGTTCCATGTAAGGCGTAATACTGACTTTAGAGAAACCTGTAAGCAACTTTTTTTCATAAGCGGAAATTTCACTGTCCTCAAAATAATCTCCCAAAAGTTGTTTGAAATAGGAAACGGGAATTTTTATGTTTTTGAAAGCGAAATTACTGTTTTGCGCATAACAAAGAGACTCCATTTTACCATGCCCACGATAAATGCAAGTTTCGCCTTTTTCTAAGTAAAGTCCTTCACGCATACCTGCAATATTCCAGGACACACCGTCACTCAAGCAGAACAATAATTGGATATATTCCTCACTATTGATGCCTCGGACATTCATATCTGAGAAGTAGTTCATTTCCCAATCTGATATAACTGCACCACGCTTTGTTACGACCTGTCTTATCTGCCCAGTCCCCATGTTTTCAGGAATCGCAATCGTTACTGTCTGCGGTGTATTGGAGAGCAGTTCTCGATATAGATTGTTGATGTATTGACTTGACACAATTAGCCCTCCTTTTGTTAGCGGAATCTAACTGCTTTTTCTACATAGTGTACACGATATTTGTTCAAAAGTCAATTTCGCAAAAAAGTCATCATCTTGTGAGCATTTTTCGGTATCTGAAACGCTTTATAAGTAGAGAAAAGATACGGTAGCAAGCACAGCAAGTGAGTACCCACTTGCGAATTTTCCTATTTTCAGGTCCCTATCCCGAAAATGAAAATGCTTGCTGGGATAATCCCAGACCCTTATGGAAAGCGGAGGCGGTGTATGGCAAACAGAAAACGAAATATTCAGATGAAGTTCTATGTCACGGAGGAAGAAAAACAACTCATTGTACAGAAGATGGCTCAGATCCCCACGCAGAGATACGGGGCCTATCTTCGCAAGATGGCGATTGACGGTTATGTGATCTACACCAACACCG
>JAHHTO010000270.1 GCA_020024595.1 Schaedlerella sp. | reverse complement strand
ACTGAAAGTCATTCATGATAAAGCCATCGCTGCTTTTCAAGAAGCAAAGGAAATCAAGGATATTGATGAATTAAAAGTAAAATATCTGGGTAAAAAAGGAGAATTGACTGCCATTTTAAAAGAAATGGGAAAACTTTCCAAAGAAGAACGTCCTATTATGGGACAGCTTGCCAATGATGTCCGTCAAGATATTGAAAACAAAATGGAAGAGATAAAAAACCGTTTGGAGGCAGCAGAATTGCAGCACCGCATGGAACAAGAAAAAATAGACGTTACTATGCCGGGCAGACAGCAGCCAGAAGGTCATAAACATCCAATGAGTATCGTTATTGATGAAATCAGTAATATTTTTATGGGTATGGGGTATGAAGTTGTGGAAGGCCCTGAAGTGGAAAAGGATTACTACAATTTTGAAGCATTGAATATTCCTAAAAATCATCCTGCAAGAGATGAACAGGATACTTTCTATATTGGTGGCGATATTCTGCTTCGTACCCAGACATCTCCTGTACAGGTGCGTACTATGGAAAAAGGAAAATTACCTATCCGCATGATTTGTCCTGGTGCAGTTTATCGTTCTGATGAGGTAGATGCTACACACTCCCCTGTATTCCATCAGTTGGAAGGTTTGGTTGTAGATAAAAATATTACTATGGGCGACCTGAAAGGGGCACTTGCTGTATTTGCAAAGGAATTGTTTGGGGAAAATACAAAAGTAAGATTCCGTCCTCATCATTTCCCTTTCACAGAGCCTAGTGCAGAAATGGATGTAACTTGTTTTGCTTGTGGTGGTGAAGGCTGCCGTGTGTGTAAAGGAGAAGGATATATTGAGCTTTTGGGCTGTGGTATGGTACATCCCAAGGTGTTGAAAATGAGCGGTATTGACCCGGAAGAATATAGCGGTTTTGCTTTCGGTATGGGTTTGGAACGTGTTGCTATGCAGCGTTATGGTATCACAGACCTACGTCTGCTTTTTGAAAATGATATGAAATTCTTGAAACAGTTTTAATAGATATTTATTAATACTTTAAATTGAAAGGAGAATATAAACATGGATGTACCTATGTCATGGTTAAAAGAATATGCAGATGTACCCACATCTGTGAAAGATTTTATGGAAGATATTACACTGACAGGCTCAAAAGTAGAGGGTGTTACAACATTGTGTGGCAATGTCCGGAAAATTGTAACAAGTCAGATTAAAAAAATAGAGCAGCATCCAGATGCAGATAAATTAGTGGTTTGCACCATTAATGCAGGACAGGGCAGTGATTTGACTATTGTCACAGCTGCAAAGAACGTAACAGAAGGGGGCGTATGTGCCTGTTGCATTGGATGGAGCAGTTTTGGCAGATGGCACAGAAATTCATACAGGTAGTCTACGAGGTATTGAATCTCAAGGGATGTTCTGCTCTGTAGAAGAACTGGGCTGTGACAGAAATGATTTTCCTGAAGCACCTGAGAATGGTATTTACATCTTCCCTGAAGCTGTGGAATTAGGAAAAGATGTGGTAGATGTACTGGATTTAAAAGACGATGTAGTAGAATATGAAATTACTTCTAATCGCCCTGATTGTTTTAGTATTTTAGGGATTGCAAGAGAAGCAGCAGCTACTTA
>JAHHTO010000269.1 GCA_020024595.1 Schaedlerella sp. | reverse complement strand
ATGGGACAGCAACAAGCCTACACCATAAGTTCCAAATCCCATGGATATGACCATAAATGCCTGCCACCCCAAATGGGATAGTTCACTTGTCGATACATTTGTTCCATGGAGAAATACAGCATTTGCAGCCCTGTATATGTAGATGTAAGTACCTACTGTAATCACGCCGCTGATTGCGGTAAATATCCACGACAACACCATGGATATTTTATAATTCTCTGCATATCCCATGAGCCTTGACAAGAGGTTTTTCTTTTTCACTTTTCATCCTCCTCTTTATTTTTTTGTTCAGATGTGATATAATGTTTCGGAAGTTAGCTACAACTAACCACATATTCCATATGTTACTCCTCTCTATTAGCAGATTCAATAGCAATCTAATGGTTGAGGACATCCACCGAAAAAGAGAGGATAAGTACCGAAATAATTTAAGGAGGTGTACTTATGAAAGATTTATCTGAAAAACTTCTGCTGCCTTATATTCATCAGCTAGGAATGAATCTGTCAGATCAGTTTTCTTATCGAAATTGTGGTAACACCTTCTGTTGCGACTCTGAAATTGGCGATGGATTTTGCTGGGATTTTTCCAGTGGAAATCAATTTTCTGTATCTGTCTATGATTTTAAAATGAACCGTGATATGGCTCCCGAATATCAACATCCAGAGTTTTTTACGATTGGATTATCAAATGAGCATACTGCCAAGTATGTTTTAGGATCTGCGTCAAAAGATAAAATTATAAGCTATTCTATGCCGGAAGGAACTTTCTCAGGTGTCTTTCCCAGTGGCACCCATGTAAAAAATGCTTCGTTGTCGTTTTCTCCTGATTTTCTTAAAGAACAGACACGAAAATATCATTTAGATTACGAAGATTTTCTCCATGTTTGCTTTTCTCACAATCGAAGTTATGATATCCCTGATGCTGAGCTTATCTTAAAACAAATTTTTTCAGCACACCCTAGATCCCGTCATGCAGATATGTACTATGAAGCAAAGATTATGGAATTGTTTTCCGTACTTTTGCAATGGAGCGAGAAAAATGAACTGTATACAGCCGATGGCATACAGCAAGATGATCTTGACGCAATTCATGAAGTTATATCCTATATGAATAACCACTACAATAACCCAATCAATATTAATGACCTTGAAAAGATTGCTTATATGGGAAAAAATAAACTTTCTCATCTTTTCAAAATACACAAAGGCGTGTCAATTACGGAATACCTGCGTATGATCCGAATAAATAAAGCCAAAGAACTTCTTATTAAAACTTCAACCCCTATCAATTTAGTCGCTCAAGCAGTAGGCTATCAAAATCAAGGAAGTTTTGCAGAACGCTTTCGCATTGAAACAGGTATGACACCGTCTGAATATAGGAGCCAGTGTATGTGCAAGTAGGAAAACTGTAATTGCTATTGTATAAGTCAAGCCTCTCGGTCTAAAAAACCGAGAGGCTTTTTGTAATTTGAATAAGTACATTCTGCAAAAGTGTGCCATAATAATTTCTAACTATTATGGAATAATATAGTATTTGCTCTGTCGATAAAATATAGAGAGGTCATTTTTTCTCTGGAAAGCAGGCAGAAAAATGCCAATATTATTAGAAAGACGGGATGGAAGAACCATGCCATTCCGCAATGTACAATTTCTTCCCGTATTCTACTTT
>JAHHTO010000268.1 GCA_020024595.1 Schaedlerella sp. | reverse complement strand
CAATCAAAATGACCCAGGTGATAATTAGTCCAGTCGCCATTCCAAGCACTCCACCTGCAATTCTGTTGAATCCTCCTATAACTGGAAGATCACTAATTAGTCCAAGAGCATAGACTATCGTGCGAACTACAATTGTAACTACAAGAAGCGTCAATAGAAATCCCACAAAATCCGCAATAATTTTAGCCAAATACTCACCTACATATTCTCCAAACGTACTGACTCCCAAATTTTTGTAAATTTCAGCATTATTATTTTCCAGCAACATATCTCGAAATAATTCTGGAATATCAGCATTTTCGATTATTGAAATCTGCTGTTCTCTTGGTAATTCAATCTTTCCTATCGCATTTTTTATATCTTCTTCTGTAATACCAGCCGCTTCCAAATCAATTCCATCCAGTTTCTGTCCATTAAACTCAAATTCTGACATGTTCAAATTTTCAAAATCTGAAACCAGCAATTCTGCACACTTTGCCTTTACCATCGACTCCAGAGGCGTTGCTCTCAAAATCCCTTTACTCACATACGGAGTAAGAAAAACCACCAAAGCTATGATAATAATTGTTGCAGCCAATGAAGCTACAATTTTTATAAATCCTCTAACAAATCCAGCAATCACACATACCAAAAATATGATGCCGGTCAAAATTAACAACCCATTCATATACTCTCCTATTTCACCAGATGAACTTCCTGAAGTCCTTCTGCACTTATCACCATGTATTTATTCAGACCTGTCATTCGGAAAATTTCCAAGATATTCGCTTCCATCTTCCCTTCAAACTTACACACACCCGAGAAATTGAATATCATACATTTATTTCCATCATATAAAACCACCTGGTCTCCGGTCATTTTTATATTTCCATACTCACCCTCGAAATCTTTGGACAATATCTGTTTTCCTTTCGTATTATAAACCCTGAGTTCATATCCGGTTTCCCCAGAATTTTTCAGGATAAGCGCCACTTTATTCTTATCATATGATACACTTTTTATCTCTTTTTTGACCTTTATCTTTTTAATCTCCTCGAGATGATCTAAACCATTATGGAACACCAGAATGTCATTTCCTATTAGAACAGAACTGTTTTCGTCTAAAAAAGCAACCGTCGGAATCACTTCGTTCTCATATTCCTTTTCAAAAATTTGATGATCTTTTTTCTCATCTCCTGTCTCACCAAAATTATAACAGATCACTTTCGTCACTGATTCACTGCCTTTTGTAGACAAATACGAGACAAGAAGAGCTTCTCCGTTATTGGAAATTGCAATATCAAATGGATACCCGGTATTGGCAAGAGAAGTATTCTGCTTCACAAGCACATTCCCCTTTGCATCATAACAAATAATCTGCGGTACAGATTCTCCTTTAAGCACAGTCCCTACAATTCCTTGCTCCGAAACAACAACTTTCTGCATCGGACTAGTTGTCTTAATCTCTCCTTTCAGACCGTCTTTTTGAAATACTAGAATACTTGTTCCACCTCTATCTCCCACAGCCACAGTCCCTTTGCATACTTCTACAATTGGATTTTTCATCTGACATGGCTGATTCCATATTTCCTCGCCTCCTTTATCTAAATAAACAACACCGTCTCGGCTATATTTTAAAATACCTCCCGCATACTCTATATAATTACTGTTGTTTGCTTCCTCAATCTTATATATAGATTCCACCGTTATGTTCTGGTACGTCTGATATTTCAAAAACACTCCCGTTCCTGCCACTAAGGTTACAATCAGTGCAACTCCAATTACAATCCGTTTAAGGAAATGATATCTACGCGTCTTTATCTTTAATTCCATTTCTCGCATTAGGT
>JAHHTO010000027.1 GCA_020024595.1 Schaedlerella sp. | reverse complement strand
GGTGATTGCTCATCGTTTGGGTACTATACGGAAAGCCGATCAGATTCTTGTGGTTGCGGATGGGGAAATATCTTAATAAATATTCGACTGATTGGGATTAAAGTTGATCAATAATAAAGATAAACATCGAAAGAAAATAGTGGGTATTGCTTAGCCGGAAATTAATGATATAGAGTGTTGGAAGTTCTTGACAAATATATTTAGAACTTGTATAATTTTTTTATAGTTAGTTAAATCTAACTCTGAAAAAATTATATTATGAATGGAGGTTCTACTTATGTCATTGATTCAAAAAGAAATTTCTGATTTTTCTGTACAGTGTTATCAGAATAACGATTTTCACACTGTGACAAAAACTGATGTATTAGGTAAATGGAGTGTATTCTTCTTCTACCCGGCTGATTTTACTTTTGTGTGCCCAACTGAGCTTGAGGATCTGGCTAATCTGTATGATAAATTCCAAGAGATTGGCTGCGAGATTTACTCTGTTTCTTGTGACACCCATTTTGTTCACAAAGCATGGCACGATGCCTCCGAAAGAATTCAGAAGCTTCAGTACCCAATGTTGGCTGATCCAACACATGTACTGGCAAAGGATTTCGAGGTTTATATTGAGGCTGATGGTTTAGCTGAGAGAGGAAGCTTTATTGTCAATCCGGAAGGAAAAATTGTGGCATATGAGGTTATTGCTGGAAATGTCGGCCGTAATGCTGAGGAATTGCTGCGCCGTGTTCAGGCTAGTCAGTTTGTGGCTGAACATGGAGATGAGGTTTGCCCGGCTAAATGGCAGCCAGGAGCTGAAACATTGAAACCTAGTCTGGATTTGGTGGGTCAGTTATAATATAAAGGACAGTATTTGGCAATAGAATAAAACGCTGTGGTACGTCCAGGAGAGATAGAAATGAGTGAGTTTATGGAAAACTTATATGATGTTGTGGTGATCGGTGGAGGGCCTGCAGGACTTACGGCTGCGCTGTACCTTGCGCGAGCACGTTATCGGGTGGTAGTCGTAGAGAAAGATCATTTTGGCGGCCAGATCACCATCACCTCAGATGTTGTTAATTATCCCGGAGTAGGAAGAACCAGCGGCGCTGAGCTTACAGAGACAATACGCAAACAAGCAGAAGGATTTGGTGCCGAATTTATGTTGGCTGAGGTTATCGGACTGAACATGGATGGCGACATAAAAACTGTCAACACAAGTAGAGGCGTTCTTAAATGTTTTGGCGTTCTGCTGGCTACCGGTGCACATCCAAGACAAATAGGTTTCAAGGGTGAGAGTGACTTCAGAGGGCGGGGGGTAGCTTATTGTGCCACTTGTGACGGAGAATTTTTTACCGGAAAGGATGTATTTGTTGTAGGCGGCGGTTTCGCTGCTGCAGAAGAGAGTGTATTTTTGACTAAGTACGCTCGTCAAGTGACCATTCTTGTCCGTGGAGATGATTTCACCTGCGCAGAGTCTGCTGCAGATGCTGCACGAAATCATGAAAAAATCACTGTATTGACGAATACAGAGGTAGAGTCAGTGTCCGGAGATAGTGCTTTACGAAAAATTTGTTATCGGAATACCAAAACTGGTCAGGTGACAGAGTTCAGTCCTGCAAACGGAGAAAACTTAGGAGTGTTTGTTTTTGCCGGATATGAACCGGAGACAGAACTTGTGGACTTGGCGGAGAGAAACGAACAAGGCTATGTGTTAACTGACCGGAGTCAAAAGACAACGGTAGATGGATTGTATGCAGCCGGTGATGTGTGTGTGAAACCGCTTCGGCAGGTAGTTACTGCAACGGGAGATGGAGCGCTTGCTGCTACGGAATTGGAACGAGTTGCCGCGGCTATGCAGCAAAAGACCGGTCTGCATCCACAGCCTCCGATAAGCCAAGCATCGCAGGAGGATACCGGATCAAATACTTCGAACGGAGATAGTTTATTTACAGAAGATATGCTAGCTCAGCTGGAAACTGTATTTACTCGAATGGAAGCATCTCTGGTGCTTAAGCTTTATCTGGATAAAACATCTCTTTCAGAAGAGTTGCGTGGATATGTAGAGCAGATGGCTGCGTTGACTGATAAGCTGACTGTGGAAGAGGGTGATTCGGCGCAAGTGGATAATTTGCCTTGCGTCAGAATATATCGTTCGGATAATTCTTGGACAGGACTCGCTTTTCATGGGGTTCCAGGGGGACATGAATTTACATCTTTTGTTCTGGGACTTTATAATGCGGCAGGTCCGGGACAGGCTATAGATGAAGAAACGAAAGAGGCGATAAAGAGGCTGCGTAAGCCAGTAGATTTAAAGGTTCTTGTGTCTCTCTCTTGTACGATGTGTCCGGAATTGGTTACGGCGGCTCAGCGTCTTGCAGCGGAACAGCCTGATGTTATCGCACAGGTCTATGATTTGAATCATTTCCCAGATTTAAGGGAGAAGTATCAAGTTATGAGTGTGCCTTGCCTTGTGATCAATGAAGCGGAGGTTTCCTTCGGCAAGAAAAATATTCGTCAGTTATTAACCATATTGGAATCGCTGGAAAGTTGAGAATGGATGTTCAGGATCTTACATTGAGACTGTCAAAAAGGTCACCGAAAGGTGACCTTTTTTGATGGGTGAAATTATTCAAATTTTCTGTCATACAGCAATGCTACGATCAATACAACAAAACAAGAACCGGCGTTATGTACTAATGCACCTGTAGTAGGTGTCAGTACTTGCATAAGTGAAAGAGCGATTGCCAAAAAGTTGATACACATGGATAGGGTGATGCTCGCTGTAATTGTTCTAACTGTAGCATTAGAAAGGCGCTTTAAATAAGGAATTTTAGTTATATTATCACTCATCAGGATAATATCGGCAGCGTCCACAGCAATATCGCTTCCAATACTTCCCATAGCAACACTTACATCGGCAGTTTTTAAAGCCGGTGCGTCATTCACACCGTCACCGATCATGCAGACTTTATGGTTGTCTTTTTGTAAAGCCTCAATGTTCTGTACTTTTTCTTCCGGCAGCAGTTCTGCAAGGATTTCAGTGATGCAAATTTGTTCTGCAAAATAATCTGCAGCTTTCTTATTGTCGCCGGTCAGGAGAACCGTCCTTGTGCGCATATTGTTCAATCGAGAAATTACATCCTTTGCTTCTGTACGCAGCACATCGGAAAGTGCGATCACACCAAAGCACTGTTTTTCATCAGCAATGAGAATGGAGGCCTTTCCTTGTGCGCGCAGGTGTTCCAATACAGGTTGTGCGCCATTGTCGATGAGTATGCCATTTTCTCTAAGAAACTTTTCGTTGCTGCAGAACAGAGTGCGGTCTTTGATTTTAGCATATATTCCTTTTCCGATTGTCATTTTAAAAGCCGTTGATTCTGTGATTGGCACGCTCTTCGTTCTGGCACAATCGACAATTGCTTTGCCTAAAGGGTGTTCGCTCTTTGCTTCGGCAGAAGCAGCAAGAGAGAGCAGGTCTGTTTCATCGATCGATTTATCAAAAGAGATAATATCGCTGACATTCAAACGACCGTAGGTCAAAGTACCAGTTTTGTCAAAGGCGATCGTATCTGCTTTTCCCATTTTTTCAAGAGCTTCCCCAGATTTAATGATTACACCGTGTTTGGTTGCTTGGCCGATTGCT
Organism: Schaedlerella sp.; assembly: GCA_020024595.1. Taxonomy (GTDB): domain Bacteria; phylum Bacillota; class Clostridia; order Lachnospirales; family Lachnospiraceae; genus Schaedlerella. The sequence continues at coordinate 16,689 of JAHHTO010000027.1, read as the reverse complement.
GCCATGATGGCAGTGGGTGTGGCTAATACAAGGGCACAGGGGCAGAAAACAACCAATACCGTAACAGCGGTAACAATATTTCTTGTGCCAATATAGGCGCATATGGCAATCAAAAGAGCAACAGGAGTCAGCCAGCTTGCACATTTATCAGCAATACGCTGCATGGGCGCTTGTTTGTTTTCAGCCTCCTGTACCATACGGATCATTTTCTGCAGAGAGCTGTCTTCACCCACTTTTGTTGCGGAGATGTCAATCGAACCGAAATGGTTGATAGTACCGCAGAAAACATCCTCACCAATACTTTTGTCAACCGGCAGTGATTCACCGGTCATAATTGATTGGTCGACAGATGTTTCACCGTTTATAATTTTTCCGTCTACCGGGATTGTCTCACCGGGCAGGATACGGAGTGTGTCACCCTGTTGAATTTCTTCTGTCGGGATCATTTCTTCTTTTCCGTCTTTTAGTCTGCGACCTTTTGCAGGTGTAAGGCTGATTAATTGTCTTAATCCCTTTTTTGCACGATCTGTTGTGGCGTCTTCCAGAAGTGCACCGATCGCCATAATGAATACAACTTCACCTGCTGCGAATAGATCGCCGATTCCGATTGCTGCAAACATAGCAATACAAATCAAGAGAGCTGAAGAAATTTTACTGATACCGGGATTGTGGATCAGTCTCCATATTGACAAATAGAGCAAAGGAATTCCACTGATAATGATGGTTACCCATGCAGGGTCAAAAGGAAGAAAATGAAGCGGTAGTGAGGAACCGCCGAAGACTTCGGTCATGTGAGGGATGAAGTCCAGTAAAAGGAAAACACCGGATACAATAGTCATGGTGCGTCCACTTAAAAAGTCATTGAGCTTTTTTAACATATAGAATCCTCCTATTTGTACGACTGTCAAAACAATACGTGCCTTGACGTGTGTTCCTAAACATCGTACAATTAATTTGTTACCGAACACTTTGTTCGTTTTTATTGTAAGCATAAAAAGTCTAAATCACAATGGACAAAATCTATGCGTTGTTTTGTACGGAACATTTTTGGGAAAATATACGGGAGGAATAATTATGGACCGAAGACAGCAGAAAACGAGAGCAGCTATTTTTGCTGCGTTCAGTACTCTGTTATCAGAGAAAAATTATAGTAAAATCACAGTGCAGGAAATTATTGATTCAGCAAATATAGGACGTACTACGTTTTATGCGCATTTTGAAACGAAAGATGACCTGTTGAAAGCAGTGTGCGAAGAACTTTTTGAGCACATAATATATAGTGCTATGGATTGCGCTCATACCCATGGACTTTATTCTGATATGAGTGCACCGGAGTCAGTATTTTGTCATTTGCTGCAGCATTTAAAGGAAAATGACAATAATATTCTTACGTTACTGTCTTGTGAAAGCAGTGAAATTTTCTTACGGTATTTTAAAAACAGTCTAAACGAGTTGGTACAAAACAGAATTGTAAAACAAAATCGGAAAGTAAATATGGATATACCGCAGGATTTTTTGATCAACCATATTTCGGGAAGTTTTGTGGAAATGGTAATGTGGTGGATTAAAGGAAATATGAAGCAATCACCGGAGGAATTAGATGAATATTTCAGGGCAGTTATTGAGCCTGTTTTGTAACTGGGTTATGTGTCCGATATAAATATTCCTCGGTATAAAAGACTTGACAATAGTCAAAACATGGACTATTATAATAAAGTCAAAAATCAGACTAAAAAATATAGGAGGTCAAGTCAGTGGATGATACAAGAGCAATTCGTTATATGAACGAGAATAAAATTCATTATTCCGTTATGGAATATCCTGAAAATGGTCCTGTTGCAGCGGTAGAAGTTGCTGAATATTTTGGGTTTGAAGACAGTGCCGGCCGTCTGTTTAAAACATTGGTAACATCGGATCATAAAGGCGGGTATTATGTGTTTTGCATTCCCGGTGCAAAAAGGCTGGATCTCAAAAAAGCGGCAGCAATTGTAGGAGTTAAGAATCTGCAAATGCTAAAGCCGGATGTCTTTGAAGACCTGACTGGTTATGTTCATGGGGGATGTTCTCCGTTGGGAATGAAAACAAAGTTACCTACTATCGTGGATGAAAGTGCGCTTTCATGGGATACAATTTATCTTTCAGGTGGGCGAGTAGGTCTTTTGATCGATGTTGAGCCGAAAGTATTAAAGGATTATTTAGATGCAAGATTCGAAAATATCACGAAAGAATAGTAGCAAAGGAGATTTATTATGAAGTTTTATGAATTAGCACAGGAAAGATACTCCTGTAGAAAAATGTCAGACCGCAAAGTAGAAAAAGAACTGCTGGACAAAATCATTGATACGGCTATTGCAGCGCCTACTGCGGTAAACTTTCAGCCATATAAACTTTTTCTGATGGATTCAAAGGAAGCAAAGCAAAATATTCAAAAGGTCAGCAGTTATACTTTCGGCGCAGATACATTTCTTGTCCTCGGCGCCAAGGAGAAAGATGGATGGGTACGTTCTTTTGACAAGCACAATTTTGCAGAAGTAGATGCGAGCATTGTTGCTACACATATCATGATGGAAATTGCTGATCTGGGGCTTGCAACAACTTGGGTGGGGCATTTTGATGCTCCGAGTCTGAAAAAGATGTATCCAATTATGTCAGATTATGAATTGATCGCATTATTTCCAATTGGGTATGCAGCAGAAGATGCAGCACCGTCCCCTCGTCATACGGAGAGAAAATCTAGAGAAGAAGTGCTCGAAGTTCTTTAAGCGTAGAGAAAAAAATATGAATAGTGAATTAAGAAAATGGAATAAGCTTATTAAGCAGCAAGATGAGTTTTATCATCGGATAGCAAAAAAAAGCGGACTGGCAGACGCTCAGTTTTGGATATTGTATGCCATATGTGAAACACAAAATTGTCTATGTCAGAATACATTTTGTGAGAACTGGTGTTATTCTAAGCAAACAGCCAGTGCTGCTGTAGCCAGCCTGCAAAAAGCAGGACTGGTGTATCTTACATATGCCGAAGGGTCTCGTAAGAAAAAGGACTTACACCTTACAGAGAAGGGAGAGAATTTTTGTAATAAACACATTCGTTCATTGCAATCCACAGAAGAAAAGGTGTTAGCTATGTTATCTGATGTTGAAAGAGATGCGTTCTTTCGTGTTTATGAGTATCTTTTGGAGAAATTGGAAGATAGTTATTAAAAGTGTTTGTATCTCAACGCACAAAGAATGAGGAACGTTTATTATAATTGTGTAAATAAGGAGGATATATATGATAGGACAGATTTATCATGTGGGGTTGACTGTGTCTGATATGGAACGCTCCATACGGTTTTACAAGGATGTGCTAGGCTTGGAGTATAAGGGGGAAATCGTGATGGAGGGAAAAGAAACAGAAGTGCTGTTTCAAAGACCGGGATGTAAGGCAAGGGTCGCATATCTGAATAGTTCAGATAAATTGCAAATGCCACCTGTGGAATTAATACAGTTTACAGATGTAGATAGTAAATGTTCTTCGACTGATTTATTTCAAACATCTATTTCAGAGTTGTGCTTTTATACCGAAGATGCTGATGGAGTGTATGAAGAACTTAAAAAGAAAGGGGTAGAGTGCCTGTCAGAGCCACAAAAGTTTGACTTTTCCGGAGATGGTTTTGGAAAAAGTAAAGCATTCTATTTCAAAGATCCCGATGGAATTATACTTGAGATTATGCAGCCGCTAAAGGACTGAGAAATAGAGAACGAACGTGAAAGTTGATTTCACTTTCGTTCTCTTTTGTTTGATGAATAAAAGAGAAAGGAGCTCGTATGTATCAGGATAAAATAAAGATTGTAGATGCAATACAAAACAATTTAAAACATATTTCTGTGGAAATTCCAAAAAATAAAATTACGGTGGTAACAGGTGTGTCAGGATCCGGGAAAAGTTCGCTTGTACTGGATACGATCGCTGCACAATCGCGGCGGGAGTTGAATGATACTTTTCCCAGCTTCGCACAGCGATATCTTCCCAAATATGGAAGACCACACGTAGGAAGAATCGAGAATCTTCCTACGGCAATTGTTATAGACCAGAAGAAACCATCAGGTCAGGTGCGTTCTACGGTAGGCACTTATACTGACACCTATGCACTTCTCCGTCTTCTTTTTTCCAGAGTAGGAGAGCCGTTTGTAGGATATTCGGATGCGTTTTCTTTTAATCATCCACAAGGTCGTTGTCCGCGCTGTGACGGTTTAGGCGAAATCACAGAATTGGATGTACATAAATTAGTGGACTTTGATAAATGTCTCAATGACTCGGGAGTCATCAATTATGTGGCTTATGAACCGGGACAATGGAGATGGTTGTATTATGGTGCCTGCGGGCTTTATGATCCCAATAAGAAAATTCGTGATTTCACACCGGAGGAACTTCATCTGTTTCTGTATCAAGAGCCAATGACTCTAAAAAATCCGCCGCCTGAATATTACAAAAATGGCAAATATGAGGGGCTTATATACCGCATGAACCGAATGCTCAAGCGGGATGATGCAAAAGTTCATTGGAAAAAGCTGGAGCCGCTTGTAACACAAGGAGTTTGTCCTGAATGTCATGGTGCGAGACTGAATCCACATATTTTATCCTGCAAGATCGGTGGTAAAAACATTGCGGATGTAACTCAAATGTCCATGAGAGAAATTATAAATTGGTTGAGTGAAATTCAATCATCCATTGCTGTAGACATTAAGGCATCTCTGCAAAACCGGATACAGGCTCTGATCGACATCGGATTAGATTACCTGACATTGGATCGCTCTATGGGAACACTTTCGGGTGGAGAAGCACAGCGGTGCAAAATTGCAAAGTATAACAATTCATCCCTGTCTGACTTGCTTTATATTCTGGATGAACCAAGCGTGGGGCTTCACAGCCACGATATTCATCGGCTGAGTGAAGCAATCCTTAATTTACGAGACCGTGGAAATACAGTCCTTATGGTAGAACACCATAAAGAAATGATGGAAATTGCAGATCATATCATCGATATGGGGCCGGGAGCAGGGGTGCAAGGAGGGGAGGTATTGTTTGAGGGGAGCTATGAAGAACTGTGTCGATGCGATACCTTGACCGGCAGATTTCTGCGCAGACACCATGGGGTGAAAGAGACAGTACGTATCCCAAAGGACTGGTTTTACCTGGAGCATCTTAAACTCCACAATCTAAAGGATATTTCCGTTAAGCTTCCCAAAGGCGTGTTTACAGTTATTGCAGGTGTAGCAGGCTCTGGGAAAAGCTCGTTGATGCAGGCGTTTCAGCAGTATTCCAAGGAAGAAATAACTCTTATCAGTCAAAAAAGTATCGGGGTTAGCCTTCGTTCCACGCCGGTAACCTATTTGGGTGTTGCTGATGAAATCCGAAAGCTGTTTGCAAAGAGCAGTGGTCAAAAAATTGGTCTTTTTTCATTTAATGGAGCCGGAGCGTGTCCAGTATGTCAAGGGAAAGGTGTCGTTGTATCGGAGATGGCTTTTATGGATTCTATTGAAACAGAGTGTGAAGCATGCGGCGGCCTGCGGTATTCAGAAGAAGCTTTACAATATACACTTGACGGCTTAAATATTGCAGAGGTCATGGACCTGACTATTAGACAGGCAATGGAATGTTTTCGTGGAACTGCGATTGAAGAAAAGCTGAGACCTATGGCAGATGTAGGGCTTTTCTATCTGCATCTCAATCAGGCGTTGTCTACGTTATCAGGAGGAGAATTACAGAGGATGAAGCTTGCGTCGCATCTCGGGAAAAAAGGGCAGATTCTGATTTTGGATGAGCCGACTGATGGTCTGCATTTGCAGGATATTCAAAATATCATTGCGTTGTTTGAAAGAGTGGTAGTGGAGGGAAATTCCGTATTTCTGATCGAGCATAATCTTGAAGTGTTGAAGGCTGCGGATTATGTGGTCGAAGTCGGATCTGGAGGCGGAGTGGAAGGTGGAAATGTGATTTTTACAGGAACTCCTTTAGAAATGCTCCGTAGTGAATCTTCCGTCACAAGACCATATTTGGAAAAGGATTTGGTAATGAAATTGTAGTGATTCATGATATTATTGTAATTCTAGAGCAGTGTTTCATAGACAATGTAGCGAAGAATGCAAAGGGAGGTATATCCTTTTAGTGCAATTCAGAAAAGGGTCAGAAGAATATGATAAATATTGCAGTATGTGAAGATGCTTGAAACGAGTCAACTGATCATGCAGAATGGAGATATTATACCAATTAGTCAGGCCCAGAGGAAAGCAGTAAAAGAACTTCAATTAGAACGAGAGTTAAGGAATTTATAGTATGGATATAAGTTTGTATCAAACGATGTTTGTTTTAGGAAAAATTGCCCGTACCTATATTGTATACCGTTTTTTTTCGGTTGCTTTATTTGGATAAACAAAGAAAAGATGCATATGTGGAAATTATTTTGTATCTGGTATTTTTTTTAGTTGTTACAATCGTGGGATTTGTGGGGATTACATTTTACTATAGTAGGAATCTTTCTTGGATGGAGGGGCCGGGCTGGTTTTCGGCATTTCTGTTTTTAAATTATAACCCTATCGTATTGATATTCATACCACTTGTAGTGCCACTTGCTTCAGCGGCTGCCGCAGAAGCAGAAATAAAAAGCAGATTTGTCTTGTTTGCATGTATTTGTTCAGGAAGAAAACAATACTTTTGGGGGAAGAGTATTGCATTGATTCTTACAGGTGGTGTACTTGTGTATGTAGCAATGTTGATTCTTTTTGGTTTTGCCTATGTCGGATTTCATAATGTAGCATGGATGAATGGAAATGAGTACAATGTCCGCACCCCCGGCTCCCTATACATCATATTGGTATGCAGGGTACATATGAGTTTAGTAATTTTTTATTTTTAGATTGCAGTATTAATTGCTGCAATCGTTCCATCGGCAACTGCGGTGGAAATTTGCCGAACTTGTTTTACACGGATATCCCCTGCGGCATAGACACCTGCACTGATTCCGGCAGGACCTGCTCCAATAATAACATCGTACTTCATCATTTTTACCTCCTGATTGATTTTTCTTGTCTTTACTATATATTACCTACATTATTTTGTGAAATTATGATAGTAAAAGGTAAAATGTTATTAATAAAGATATTGGAGGCAAGTATGCTTGATTTTCGGATGGAAACATTTTTAGAAGTATGCAAATATATGAATTTTACACGGGCAGCAGAAGCGCTTAATCTCACACAGCCGGCAGTGCCTCAACATATTAAATATTTAGAGACTAAATATGATTCGCCCTTATTCGTTCGGGACAGGAAAAACCTGTCAGTAAAAAGGTGCTTACATTTGGCGTTACAATGACGATGGAAGAATATGCAATTCTTCCATCGTTGGCTAATTGTAGAGGGGTATTTTAAAGAGGAGAATTATCAAACACGTGTTTATCGTACCGAAGAATATATTGCGGTAGTGTCTAACACACATATATTTGAAAAACTGATACATTGTATGAAAGATTTGACATCCGAGAGACTTTTAATTTTGCCCATATTGTCGAAGTGGAAAATAACCATACGATTGTATCACTTTTGAAACAGGACTGCGGAATTTCTTTTTTATATAAGGCGACTGTACAGAAGGAAATTGCGAATGGTTCGTTAAAGCAAATTCAGTTGGAGGATTTTATATTAAAGCATAATTTTACATTCATCTGGAATAAAGACAGTATTTTTTCTAAGGAATATGAGTCTGTTTTTGAAGAACTATGTTAAATTTAAATCCTGCCATTGTTCTAAATTGATTTTTGTAATCAATGAATATGGCAGGATTTAATCTGTAGAGCTCTGTAAATTATAGAAGTTGATCAGTAGTTATTCCCTGTTATCTTTTAGGCTTTCGACCATATCGATTTTGGAAATCTTATGGCTGACAAAAAATACAGATACGTAGTAGCCTGCAAGAGTCAGCAGGAAGCTAACCAGGTAGGTGGAAGGTTTAATATAAACATCCATGAGATAACCTAGAATATCTGCAAAAGATCGAAATACAGCGGCACTGGCTGCAATTACACAGGGAATACTACACAGGATTGCCAAAATGACCACCCAGATATTGTCTCGCAGCAATAGCTTGTGGACACTGGCTTTGTCATAGCCAAGAATCCCCAGCATCGAGATGTTCCGCCGGTTCTCGGTTACAGTCATGTTCACTGCAATATATACGGCGATGATACACAACAATACGCCTACACCGGCAAATAAATAAATGAGTGTATTCAATTGTGTGATTGCAGCTTCATATTGTTCATCGATGGTATATCGTGAGAAGGATGTGACAATATTTTTCTGAGGAATATCTAGCTTTTCTTTGCTGAGAATGGTGTTGTACAGCGAGGCATCAATGCCACACATCTCAGACACGTTTTTCCGACTGGTATAAATTGCGCTGGCGTAGTTATTTTCTGCAATTCCCGTGATTTTTAGATGGTATTTCTCAAGTGTCAGCGGGTTAATGACTGTCATTTGATCATCGATACCTACACCATGAATCGTTGAATAAAGACTGGTAATGATATATCCATTGTCAACGATAAGGTCGTTCCCATCTGAATCTCGGAGGCCTAAGAGGCTGTTGCCATCGGCACCGAAGAGGGAAAGGACATTTCCGTCACAATCTTCGGCAGAGGCTGACAGCATAGTTTCGCCTCCATAAGGATTCTCTGTTTCCAGAGTGCCTAGCATATATTGATAGTTATAGTGTCCCATATTTTCAGCCGTTACTGTGCTGATGTTGTGAGCAGTGTCCAGACAACCAAGCGCCCATAAAACAACAAAGTTTCCAAGAAATACACCGAAAAACAGTACGCAAGTCCTGCCGGGATTACCAAGTAAAGAGCGAATACTGAACTTTCTGCGCAGAGATACATGTTTTCCCACCAAATATTTCTTGTATCGGCCTTTTCCTTTTACAGAACCGGTAAGAAGGGTATTGATATCATTCTTTAGAAGCCTGTTAACCGTAAAAATGGTAGCAATAATGTAGGAATGATGATACCAAGGATCATTTGAGGGATATGGAGTTTAAAATCTGCTTTCAGAGGTTCATAATCCATAAGACCTAGATTTCCATAGGGCTGCGCCAGAATTGCTACCAGTACTGTAGTAAGAATACCGCCTAAGATGCCGGGAATTGCGGCAAATCCTGCATAGTGCCGGATAATCTGATGGTTTGTGTATCCATAAGCGGCTAACGTACCTATCATTTTTTGTTCGTTACGGATTTTCCTGCTGAGGATGGTGCTGATCAGAACTACTGCCATCAGGGGTAAAATAAAAAGAGAAATGTGTCCCATCGTAATGAAAAGTTCCGGCTGATCAGTTACCATATTGATGCGCAGGTTATCCTTTGCTGCCGTATAGGTGCGCAAGGTGTAGTTATCATTGATATCTTTTCGGAAATTCCTGTGGTTATCTTCATGATATCGGACGAAATATTGACAGCTTGTTTCTCCCAGATCATCAAAAGCATGATCGGTCATGTAGCAAATAAAAAATGAGGAGATATTCTTGTCTGCATCACCTAGATTCTGCAGCATGAAGAGATAGTCCGGGCGTTCTGCGAAACCGGTAATCGTATAAGTTTTATCTCCGATTTCGAGGGAATCTCCAATAAGAATTCCCATATTCTGGGCAAAGCCCTCCGAAATTACGATTTCATTGTCTGCAGTGGCGTCTCGTCCCGCTGTCACATAATGAATATCAATTTTACTGTTGCGCTCAAAAACTCTTGCTGTGATACCATCATTTTCCAAATTCAGATAATGTTGTTTCTCTAGTTCCAGATTGTATTTTTTCTCATATTCTGCAATTTCTCTGTCCGGTATTTCCAAATAGGTACTGAAGTTAGCATCTTCAATTTTCTGAGAAGCAAAAATCTTGTTTGCGTAGGATAAAATTCCGGTTCCGCAGATATCATACAGGTAAAAAAGCAGCAAAGCCAGCACCGTCAGGATCGTTGCGGAAACATACAGAGACAGGTTGTGTCGGATATCCCGACGATAGCGTTTCTTAAGAACCATGATTCATTCCTCCCTAGTTGTCTATAAATCCAGCTGAGAAACAGGGGCTTTCTGAGGGTTCAGAATGGATTTACTGATTTTTCCGTCTTTGATATAGACAATTTGGTCAGCCATAGCAGATATGGCGGCATTGTGGGTGATCATGATCACGGTAGTACCATAAACCTGATTAAGCTTTTCCACAACGGTCAGAACACTGCGTGAGGAGTGGCTGTCCAAAGCACCGGTCAGCTCATCGCATAGAAGGATTTTGGGATTTTTCACCATGGCTCTGGCAATCGCGATTCGTTGCTGCTGCCCGCCGGAGAGTTCACGGGGAAATCTGTTTTTCAGCTGGGCAATTCCCAGAGACTCCATTAAATCCTCAAGATCGAGGGGGCTTTCACAGATATCTGCCACTACCTGAATATTCTCTTCAGCAGAAAGATCGTCAATCAGATTATAAAACTGAAATACAAATCCCACATCTTCTTTTCGATATTGTGTAAGTTCCTTTTTATTCATCTTGCTGATTTCACGGTCATCAACCGTAAGAATACCAGAATCTAGCGAATCTACTCCGCCGATCATATTCATCAGAGTACTTTTCCCTGAACCACTGGGGCCTAGAATCACGCAAATTTTTCCTTTATCCAGTGAGAAGTTCACTCCATCTAAAGCATGTACTTGTGTATCTCCGGAGCCATACACTTTTACGGCATTACTGATTGTAAGAAGCATTTTTGTTTCCTCTTTTCTCTTTTTTGGGGATTATATACCATATATAAAGACAATTTCATCATAGCATAGGTTTTGAGTTAGTGTCAACTAACTTAAAAAACTTCGGTATTTGGAACGATGACAGATTGAAATGAAATCGAGAAACCATGCCTAAGGGAGGGAATAAGTTCCGGCTTGTTCTCTTCTTAGCAGTGGATTATAATCAAGGTTAGGTAAAGAAATATCCAGTCACTGGGCAGGGAGTCGTTCTGGGGAAAAACGAAGCGAATATGGGAGGTGAAACAGATATGTTTTTTCAGTACGGAGAAAAAGAAATTGAATACTTAAAACAAAAGGACAAGCGTCTTGCGGATGTCATAGAGAAAGTTGGATTTATTGAGCGTGAGGTAGATACAGATTTATTTTCCTCAGTTGTCCATCACATTGTTGGCCAACAGATTTCGACAAAGGCACAGGCAACAATCTGGCAGAGAATGAATGATAATCTTGGTGTGATCAATGCTGATACGGTACTTGCTGCAGGAATCCCTCACTTACAATCCGTTGGAATCACTTTCAAAAAGGCAGACTATATTACTGATTTTGCAAAGAAAGTGAAAGAGGGAATCTTTGATTTAAAGGAAATCTGGAATAAGCCAGACGAGGAAGTAATAGCTGACTTGTCATCCCTAAAAGGGGTTGGTGTTTGGACAGCCGAAATGATTTTACTTTTCTGTTTGCAACGTCCTAATGTATTCAGTTATGGGGATTTGGCAATTCAACGTGGGATGCGGATGGTATATCATCACCGAAAAATTGATCACAAGACATTTGAAAAATATCGTAGACGATTAAGTCCATATTGTAGTGTTGCAAGCCTGTATTTTTGGGCGGTCGCAGGAGGTGCAATCCCCGAAATGAAAGATTATGCTCCCAAAAGAATTGGCAAAGGTAACAGTTGAGAAGAATCTTTTGTCGATTTTATCAATTACTGTATTTTTTCAGCTCTTCAAAGATAGTCTCATATTCCTGGGAAAAGATACTATCTTTATTCCAGATAAATGTAAAATTATGCATGACCATAAAGTCGGAAAGTGGAATTTGCATTAAAGTTCCATTTTTAAGTTCTTGCTCTACGGCTGCTTTATACAGAAAAGAGATGCCACAGTCCTGCTTTAGAAGTGTTACGATAGTATGGATATTCTCGATTTCCACAAGATGGCGGAAATCTCTGACAGACAGATTTTTTAATGCAAGGGCTTTGGTCAGGATCGCCCTGGTTCCAGAACCATGTTCTCGAATCAGAAGCCGTTCAGATGTTAGATCATTCAAACAGTGAACCGGTTTTTCAAAAATATGATTGCCGGATGCAACAGCAATATATTCTTCTTCCTTATATATGCGAGTTTGATAGTGTTCGCTCTTAAAATACCCTTCTACGATTGCAAAATCAATGGTTCCCTTGCAAAGATAGGAAAGAAGTGTCTGAGTGTTGCCATATCGAATGTGAAAATCCATATCGGGATGTGCTTTGATGAAGAGAGAGAGTGCAGGAATAATGGCATACTCTCCAACGGTCATTGTCACGCCGAATGTTAAAACTTTTTTACCGTTCAAGCTTTCTTTCATCCGTTTTTTTAAAGTATTTTCATCGTTTCTCATCGTTTCCAGAGCGGAGCGCAGGACAACGCCGGCAGGAGTTAGAGAAAGTTTTTTCTTGTCACGGATAAATAGCTCGGTATCATACATTTTTTCTAGATATTTAATATGCTGGGACACAGCTGGTTGTGTCAGATTCAGATGTTCGGCGGCGTGTGTAAAGTTCATATATTCACATACAGTTAGAAAAGTATCCATCCGGAAGTCTAACATGATATTGTCTCTCTTTCTGATCAATCAATTATTATATCTATCATAACAATTATTTATCATATAATCAATAATTATAATTTTACAAAATGATTTAAAGGATTTATAGTGTAGGAGAAAAAAGATTTATAGAAAATAGGTGTATGTGGTAGATGGAACGATTGCAGCGATTCATGCGATAAGATAAGGAGGAAAAGAATGGAATTTATAAAGAAGAATTGGAAGGGATTATTTTTGTGTCTGGCAGTAGCAGTGCCGTCTACAGTTTTGGGAAAATTGTTCCCTGTAATAGGAGGACCGGTAATAGCGATTTTGATTGGAATGCTGCTTGCTCTTGTCATAAAAAATCGTGCTCCGTTTGAAAGTGGTGTCAAATATACTTCCAAGAAGATTTTACAGTATGCAGTAGTTCTTCTTGGGTTTGGATTGAATTTGAAGGTGGTTATGGAGACAGGAAAGCAGTCATTACCGATTATCTTGTGCACAATTACCACATCGCTGGTGATTTCTTATGTACTACATAAGGCGATGCACATTCCGGGAAAGATTTCCACGTTGATAGGAGTAGGCTCTTCTATTTGTGGAGGCTCTGCGATCGCAGCAACAGCACCAGTGATCGATGCGGATGAAGAAGATGTAGCACAGGCGATTTCTGTCATCTTTTTGTTTAACATACTGGCAGCATTAATATTTCCGGTGCTGGGAGCAACACTGGGATTTCCTACAACTTCAGGAGAAGCATTTGGGATTTTTGCCGGAACGGCAGTCAATGATACTTCATCTGTCACAGCAGCTGCATCTACATGGGATAGTATCTATCATTTGGGGAGCCAGACACTGGACAAAGCAGTTACAGTAAAACTGACCAGAACACTGGCGATCATCCCAATTACACTGGGGTTAGCGTTGTATCGTGCGAAAAAAGCGGAAGAAGAAAGTGGTGATAAAGTATCTTTGAAACAAGTATTTCCGTTCTTTATCCTCTTTTTTATTGGGGCGAGCTTGATTACTACAGTAGCCACAGCAGCAGGAGTGCCTGCAGAAGGATTTCAACCGTTAAAAGAACTTTCCAAATTCTTTATCATCATGGCAATGGGGGCGATTGGATTCAATACCAATGTTGTGAAACTGGTGAAAGGTGGTGGGCGTCCTATTTTGATGGGAATGGCGTGCTGGTTTGGAATTACTGTAGTGACACTTAGTATGCAGCACATGATGAATTTATGGTAAATGAACAAAGTGTCAATTGATAAAAGTTATACAAAATTCATAGAAAGTATCACAGAATTGTGGTATAGTAACACTAGATGAATAAAATAGGAGGTGTCAATTATGGGACGTTTTGATGAGAAAATCATGTTAGTAACTGGAGCAACTTCTGGAATTGGAAAAGCAGTTGCTATTCGTGCAGCAAAAGAAGGAGCTACTGTCATTGCAGTGGGACGTAATGAAGAACGTGGAGCAATGGTTGTGGCAGCTATGGAAGAAGTAGGTGGAAAAGGAGAATTTGCAAAATGCGATGTCAGTGATAAAGCAGCAGTAAAATCACTTTTCGAAGGAATTAAGGAAAAATACGGCAAATTGGATGTTGCAGTGAACAATGCAGGAATTGTAGGAGCATCCAAAACAGTAGAGGAACTGGAAGATGATGATTGGTTCAAAGTGATAGATGCAAACCTGAATTCTTGTTTCTACTGCTGTAGAGAAGAGGTAAAATTGATGCAACCTGCAGGGGGAGCTATTGTGAATGTTTCTAGTGTTGCAGGAATGCGAGGCTTCCCTTCCGCAGCGGCATATGTTGCAAGTAAGCATGCAGTGAGCGGATTGACAAAGGCTGTTGCGGTAGATTACGCGACCAAGGGAATTACCTGTAATGCAATTTGCCCAGCGGGAACAGATACACCTCTTACAGAGAGAAGTTCTGCAGATATTAAGTCTAGAATGGCAGAGATTGCAGCCCAGGGAAAAGATCCGATGGAATGGCTAAAAAATTCTATGCTATCTGGAAAAACAGAAACTTTGCAGAAGAAAAACGCAACACCGGAGGAACAAGCGGCTACAATTCTTTATTTTGCAAGTGATGAAGCAAAACATATTACCGGTTCTATTGTTGCAAGTGATGGTGGGTTTACCACATACTAAAAGTAGAAACGGAAAACCTCTCGGGAATAGATTCCCGGGAGGTTTTATTTTGGAATTTTACAACTTATTGAAGTGGCACAAGCGGGATACTTACAAGGAGTTCAAAAATATCATTTTTTGCTCCTGCTTCTAAAAATCCCCCATATCTTGCGGTAATCTCGCGCATATCTGCAAGACCAAAGCCGTGAAGTTCTTTCTCTTTCTTTGTTGTGCTAAGATCACGGTGTATGTCCCCTGTCAATGAGTTCTTAACTCGTAGCATAAACAAGCCACGTTCCGCTTTGCATTGAATGGCGATCTGTTTGTCTTCGGATTTTTGGGCAGCTTCTATTGCGTTATCCAGAGCATTGCTAAGGAGGGCACAGAGATCAGTATCTGCAATGGGGAGGGCAGCAGGAAGAGAAATCTGAAGGTCTGTGATAATTTTGTATTGTTTCATATCCTCATATTTGGAAGATAAGACTACATTGACAATCTCGTTTTCGCAAATGCAGAGGGAACTGTGTAGGGTTTGTGAATTGGTCAGTTCAAGGAGATACTGAAAGGTCTGTTCTGTTTCTCCATGCTCCAAAAGTCCAAGCGCTGCGTTCAGGTGGTTCCGTAGATCATGGCGCAAAGTATGTACCTGTGTTTGCTCTCTCTTTAAGCCTTGGTAGTATACTTCTCGCATCTCTGTCAGGGCAGCAGTTTGTGCCTTGGCCTCGTAATCTGCCAGTACAAGGATGCTGTGAAGAAGTACTAGAGACGATATCAAAGAGATTGGAAGAATGACAGTTCCCTGAAACCAGTTGAGATTGTGCAACAGAATAGATTCCGGCATCCAGTAAGCAGGGAGAATGAGAACAGACAGTGCCGTAAAAGGCAGAATAGTGAGTCCTGAGCAAAGCTTCCACAGACGATGCGGAAGCTTTATTGTTTTCCCTTTAAGATGTCTGTAGAAAATTAGGTAGAAAAGGCCAAAAATTAGTGGGCGTACCAGTCTAGATGCAATATCGTAGCATCTAAACCGGTCAAGTGGAATCAGATAGGTATCGGCCATGGCACAGACCGACATGATAAAACAAAAGAATACACCACCTACTGTGATTCTTCCCAACAGATCCCCCTTTGTGGTTATGAGGAAGGCTGTCATATAAAAAGGCAGGGTCATGGCAAAATTGTTGTCACCAATCCAAATGACCATACCACTTGTCAGCATCAGTGTGATAAATAGCATTCTCTTTGCCCATCGATTTTCCTTTATCGCTGTAAAACTCTGGCAGAGTCGGTAGAGAAAATATCCGTTCATTGCTAAGAAGAGAAAGTATGTAGCCAATAAAAACAAAGTGAGATGTGTGAACATGAGTCTTATTCCTCCAGGGCGCTTCGAGTCAGTGCAAGCAAAGTCTGTTGGTGATAGGAACGGCTGATGGGTAAAGTATGCTTGCCAATTTGAATTTCACTGCCACAAATCTGTTGGATGGCATCGGCTCGTACCAAATACCGTTGATGAATTCGGACAAATCCCGCACCTTCCAGTTCCTGTGCTACATCGCCTAGTTTCCCGTAAAAGCTGTAGCTGTGGTTCCAAGTTACACAAGTTACTTTACGCCGATCGGATTCAAAATACAAAATCTCTTTATGAGGGATACGATACCAGATGTCTCCATTATGGCAGGAATATACCTGATTCACATCTTTGCATAATTTGACCAATGTTCGTGAAATAATCTCTTCTAGCTGCTTCCGTTTGGCGGGTTTCATCAGATAATCCAGTGCACCCACGCCATATCCGTCGAATACATATTCTGAAAAACCGGTAACGAAAACAATCTGCAAAGTATCAGAATTCGTCCGGAGCTGTCTTGCAGTTTCCATTCCATTAAGCTTCCTCATTTTAATATCCAAGAACAGCAGATCAATTTCGTTT
>JAHHTO010000267.1 GCA_020024595.1 Schaedlerella sp. | reverse complement strand
GTTATTAATATCCTCGTAGTATTTATTCCATTTCTCTTCAGAAGATGTACCATCAAAATTATCGTTTTTTTGAGTATCTGGTGTGTGAATATGTAATTCCCACCTTCTCCACTCTGACCCCTTTTTAAACTCCATCTAATCACCCGCTTTATTTAAAATGAATTTTCAATCAAAGATTATTAAAACCTTTATAACTTCCGAAACCTAACATATAAGCAGCCATTGCAATAGCGAGATCCTCAGATTCGATATGCTGCTCTGTAGCCAACGCTTTCAGCTCTTCAATTACAGTATCGTGGGGAACAAGAGTACCTTCCAACTCAGACACAGCCTTTTTAATAACTTTAGATAGAGCCATACACATCTGATAAAATGCGTCATCTTGTCCGGTAACAAGTGCGTAGAACTGATCAAGACTAACTCTGCGAATCAGTTTATGTCCTACTTTCTTCTTATCAACAGTAGTTTCCCATTTGATGTTTTGGGAATGCTGTGCAATCGCTTCAACGAGGAAGCAAGCACAATCGTCATCATTCAGTAGCTGATTCTGCATTTTGATGAATGTTTTTCCGGCAGAAGCAGAATTCATCGTATTATGCTTATTTTTCATTTCAACATAGACTGTATGTACACTTCCTGCATCTGGAATGGGGATACCATCAGCGTTCTCATAGATCACATCCCAGCCACCTTCTTCTCCGTTAGGCGGAACGTGACAGTTGTTAATATATTGGAAAATACGCTGATGAAAATATCCAATATCGTTATTATTGGATTTGTCTCTTTGGCTGAAAATCTCGTTGCTCACAATTTCATCCCAAGTGGCTCCGTAAACAGTCTTATCAAAAAACAATTTAGTAGGATCAATGATGTTTTTATTAAACCGTTTTAAGTTAAAAGATTCCAGTTTTTCACCATATTTTTCGATTGTTGCTTTAACGTGGTTTGTAAAATCTTCTTTAGAAATAAAACTCAATTCCCACATTATAATTCCTCCAATGCTTCTCTGATTTTCTGAGCAATATCATATGCCAAATTAACAGTAACTGCATTCCCTACCTGTTTGTACTGCTGTCCTACACTTCCACAGAATTGCCAATCATCAGGAAAACTCTAACATCTCGCATTTTCTATAACAGTAAATGGACGAGGTTCCAACGGATGACAGCGATCCGTTTGCTTTTGAGAAGGTGAAGTCAACACTGTTAAAGACGGCTCACTCAAACTTAGGCGTCTTAGTATACCAGTTCTACCGCCCTCCATATACCAACAACTTTTCATATACTCTTTTGCAATATTTTCTGATATATCTCTCCAATAACCGCCTGGAGGAACAAGCTCAAAAATTTTACGTTTATATTCAGAATAAGAGGAACCCTCGATTTTGGGACAATCCAAGAGAATATCACGCAAAACAGGTTTATATTTGTGCAGAACATAAAAATCAAAATAAATCTTATTCACCAGATCATTGCGAATTCCAACTGTGATAAGTCTTTCTCTTTTCTACGCAACACCATAATCCCAAGCATTCAGAACTTGCTTCTGAATTGTATATCCTGTATTTTCAAAGATATCTACAATGGTTTTATATGTACGACCTTGATCATGTGTAAGGAGTCCTCTCACATTTTCAAAAAGAAACATTTTAGGCTGAAGTTGTTCCAAAAACTTAGCATAGTGATAAAACAGGGTTCCTCTCGCATCTTCCAATTCCAAACGTTTACCAGCGTAAGAAAAAGCCTGACAGGGTGCTCCGCCAGACAATAAATCTAATTCACCATTTCCAATACCAAAATAATCCTCCAAATTCAAACAGGAAATATTGGCA
>JAHHTO010000266.1 GCA_020024595.1 Schaedlerella sp. | reverse complement strand
TTATATGAGGCGCTGCCATTTTTAAAAGACATTGATAAAAAGAGACGAGAAGAATTTACAGAATATTTTAAGACAGCACCGTTGTGGGTTCTTGAATCTTTTCAAATTGAAGAAATGGATAAAGGCGTTATCTTTGTGCGGGAAAATGCACCGGCTGATAATATCTATTTTATCGGAAAAGGAGTCATTGAGGCAGTTGACTATCGAGTACACGGCGTGGCCTATGAATTTATGCGATTTGATAGCGTTTACGCGATGGGGGGAATGGAATATATCATGGATATGGACACCTATCGGACGACGCTTCGGACAGTAACAAAGTGTACTGTTGTCAAAATGTCGAGGGTAAATTTTGAAAAATGGATGAGTGCCGATATTCATGCTCTGAAACTGGAAGCGAAAAAAGTTACAAAATACCTCCTTGAAGAAGGAAGAAAGGGAAGAACTTTGCTCTTTCTTCAAGGAGCAAACAGACTCTCAATGCTTCTTGTGGAGCGGTTTGAACATTACGCCAGAAATGGAGTACTGCAGATAAAAGGTGGACAGCAAGGATTGTCAAACTCCACAGGTCTTTGTTTGAAAACGATTAACAGATCTGTGAAGAAATTGTCGGATTCTGGATTGCTTACGAAAGAAGGCAATAAAATCTTTGTGAATCAAGAACAATATAAGAAGCTAAAAGAAAAGATTTCGCAGATTGTATCTTTGGAGTAAAGAGAAGAGAGGTAGAAGATGAACAATGTATATAAAAAATTGTTGATGTGTGTAGAAAGTATTCAGAAAAAAACAGATTTCAGACCGGAGGTTGCAATGATCCTAGGATCTGGTCTGGGAGATTACGCAGATGGAATTCAGATAGAACAAACGATTGATTATACAGAGATTGAGGGATTTCCGACCTCTACAGTAGCCGGACACAAAGGGAGATTTGTATTTGGTTATGTGGGGGAAGTTCCGGTTGTGATCATGCAGGGACGAGTCCATTTTTATGAGGGATATCCGATGACAGATGTAGTTCTTCCGACAAGGCTTATGGGAATGCTGGGCGCCAAAAAATTGATTCTTACCAATGCTGCAGGTGGTGTGAATTTTGACTTTCAACCGGGAGACTTTATGTTGATCAGAGACCACATCACTGTTGCAGTTCCAAGTCCTTTGATCGGACAGAATATAGAGGAACTGGGAGTGAGATTTCCAGATATGAGCGAGGTATATAGCGCTCGTATGCGTGATGTTGTCAAGCGCATAGCTGGTGATATGGGAATTAAACTGCAAGAAGGTGTCTATATGCAGCTTACCGGACCGGCTTATGAGACTCCGGCAGAAGTACGTCTTGCTAGAATCTTGGGTGGAGATGCGGTTGGTATGAGTACAGCGTGCGAAGCAATGGCGGCGCATCATATGGGAATAGAAGTTTGTGGTATTTCCTGTATTACCAATCTTGCAGCAGGAATGTCCGCGCAGAAACTGAACCATGTAGAGGTGCAGGAAACGGCAGATCGTGTAGCAAAACAGTTCAAAGAACTGATTACTGCAATTGTGATGAATATCTGATAAAAAAACGTGTTAGAACAGAAAAGAATTATCAGATAATTTATAAATAATAAAAATATAAACTAAAAATATATTGACATATCTAAAAGAGAGTGCTAATATATAACCATAAAATAAAACTGATTGAACAAAGTGAAAAGAGAAAGTGATTTTCCAAGTAGCTGTTCAGGAGAGTTTTAGAGTATCGGCTTCATCTCGAAGAAGATAAGAATAAGATGAAGAAATTATCATAATGACGAGAAAGTTATGAGAGAAGTAAAATTCATCACAGGACGGAATTCTTATCCGAGATACGAAGTACGAGAAAAATTTATGAATAGGAGGTACGGACCACCGGAAATCTAAGTTAAAAAACAAAAAACTATCTGAAA
>JAHHTO010000265.1 GCA_020024595.1 Schaedlerella sp. | reverse complement strand
GTTGAAAGGACTATGAAAAATGAAACATATTAAAACTTTGAATCAGGCAAACTTGAAAGAATCTGCTGTAAAAGGTGGCTGCGGCGAGTGTCAGGCAAGCTGTCAATCTGCTTGTAAAACATCTTGCACAGTTGCAAACCAGAAATGTGAACACAAGAAATAATAAGTGCTTTGCACTGGTGTAATGCACAAATGCAAGGGGACAGCATGCTGTTCCCTTTCTTGTTTTCATGTCTAAAAAGAAGTAAAAGGCTTTCTGAAAATTCAAGGATTTTTAGCAATGCTTTAGGAGAAGAATGAGGTTAAAGGTTAAAGGGAGATACTAAAATTATGATGATACATCAGTACAAACTGAACGGTTATAACATCGTTTTGGACGTACACAGCGGTGCCATTCATATTGTGGATGACATCACCTACGATATTCTGGAGAAATTGACTCCTCCATTGGTTGAAGAATGTCCAGAGGAGCTGTATAGCCTGCCATATGCTAAGGAAGAAATCCGGCAGGCATACGAGGAAATTTTAGAGCTGTACAAGAATAATCAGCTGTTTACTGCAGATGATTATGACCAGTTCTCTAAGCTGATGACCGTTTCCCCCATTAAATCCATGTGCTTACATATTGCTCATGACTGTAATCTTCGCTGTAAATATTGCTTTGCAGGGACAGGAGCTTATCATGGTGGCAGAAGTATCATGTCTGCGGAAGTTGGTAAAAAAGCAATTGATTTTTTAATCAAACATTCTCAGGGTAGACGTAATCTGGAAGTAGACTTCTTTGGCGGTGAGCCTCTGATGAACTTTGAAGCGGTAAAAGAAGTAGTAGATTATGCTCGTTCCAAAGAAAAGGAATATAACAAAGTATTCCGTTTTACAATTACCACCAATGGTATTTTGCTCACTGATGATAAGATCGAATATATCAATAAGGAAATGTCTAATGTGGTACTTTCCTGTGATGGACGTCCTGATGTAAATGACAGAATGCGTCCTCGTGTAGATGGTACAGGAAGCTACAATTCCATTATGCCTAAGTTTAAAAAGCTGGTGGAACAGAGAGGAGATAAGGAGTACTATATTCGTGCTACCTTTACAAAGTACAACAAAGACTTTGCAGATGATGTATTCCACTTCTATAATGAGGGATTTGAACAGATTTCTGTGGAACCTGTTGTTACTGACCCAAAATATCCATATGCTTTGACAGAAGAAGATTTGCCGGATGTTTTTGCTGAATATGAACGTTTGGCAGTGAAACTGATTGAAAATCGTAAGAGCGGAGAGTTTTTCAATTTCTTCCACTTTATGATCGATTTGGATCAGGGTCCTTGTGCAATCAAACGTCTGAGAGGCTGTGGTTGTGGCAATGAGTATGTAGCAATCACTCCGGATGGAGATATTTTCCCTTGCCATCAGTTTGTAGGACATGATGAATGGAAGATGGGCAATTTGGATACTATGGAAGTAGACCAAGAACTCAAAGAACGCTTTGCCAAATCCACAGTATATGGCAAGGAAGAATGTAGGGACTGTTGGGCTAAATTCTATTGCAGCGGCGGATGCAATGCTGCCAATATGCAGTACAGAGGGGATATTCTTAAACCATTTGGTTTGGCTTGTGAGCTGGAAAAGAAACGGGTAGAATGTGCTATTATGATACAGGCTGCATTGGCTGAACAGGAATAAGAAATACTGGATGACCCTTGGCTTTGCTTTTGATAGCGGAGCCGAGGGTTTCAGTATTTTCAAATAAAAAATGGGAAAACTATGACTGGTTTGTTTTCTCCTGTTTCAGAAATTTTTACCAAGAATAGAGTCTGAAAAAATATTTTTTGGTAGAAATGCTAAATTGCAATCTATCGGGATGGGAAAAAACATACTAGTGTGGTACAATAAGCAACAGGTAACCAGAATATCATGAAACAGTGGCATAACCAGTGTGATGTATTCTTCAAAATTTCTTACTTCTTAAAAGATAACTTACTAAAATAACAAATCATAATTGATAAGGGGTGATAGGCGTGGG
>JAHHTO010000264.1 GCA_020024595.1 Schaedlerella sp. | reverse complement strand
TTATAGCAAGTGAAAAGCTTATAAAGCAGCTGTCAGAGCGGTTGAGCAAAGAGGACTATGAACAGGTGCAGAAGAAGGAAGAAAAATAGTTGAGGGAGACCGCCTGAGCAGAGGGAAACTGTTCGGGCGGTTTCATTGTTTGGAGTAGAATTGTTCACAAGTTTTATGGTATGATTTATCTAAATGAAATGAGTGAAAAATTTGAATTTGTGGAGGTAGCGAAAATGAAAATGAGAAATCCTATGTTGGTGGTAACCGATATAGATAAATCAGTCGAGTTTTACAAAAAGGTTTTTGGGCTTCATGTGATTATGGATTTTGGAGCAAATAAAACTTTAACTGGCGGTTTGGCTTTGCAGACAGTTGAAACATATAAAGACTTTATCGGGAAAAGTGATATTTCTTTTGGTGGCAATAACTTTGAAATTTACTTTGAAGAAGATAATTTTGATGAATTTGCGGATAAGCTGAAAGAATGTGATGTTGAATATGTCCATCCTATTGTAGAGCATTCATGGGGACAGCGTGTTATTCGTTTCTATGACCCAGATAAACATATTATCGAAGTTGGCGAGAACATGAAAATAGTATGCAAGCGTTTCTTAAATAATGGAATGACACCAGAACAAGTAGCAGAACGCATGGACGTGCCTATGAAATTTGTCAAAGCCTGTATGCGATAAATCCCAGTTTGTCGGGAAGTTGAGCCAGCATAAAAATCCCTTAGAACTCTAAGGGCGCACTTCTATACTCTCCTGCCGGAAGTATTCGTGCGTCCTGCGGAGCTTCATTCTCTGTCAGCAGGAAAACCAGCAGACCGAGAATGTTCCGTCACTTCGTTCCGACAAGGTGGCTGGTCTCGCCTGTCGGCTCGGTCAGTGCTTCAAAGCGTAGAACGCTTTGAGGTCTCCACTGAAGACCCGCACCCACCTTGCGCCGCTTATGCGTCTATCCCCTGTGTACTTGCCGTCCGTAAACAGCATAAAATGCTGTTCGCCGCCAGCAAGTTTGATTTTGAAAATCCGACTGAAAGGAGTGCAGTTATGAAACGGAAATTGGTAATATTACTAACTGTTTTAGCGGTTTTCGCAGTAGGGATTGGTATCTGGTACAATGTTCCTATTAACTTGATGGATTTGGAACATGACGAAGTTATGGAGATTGTCGTATTCAATGGAAATACCGGAAACGCAACTCACATCACAGATGAGGCTCAAATTAAATATATTATCGAAAATCTAAATGAAATCAAACTGAAAAGGTCGAAACCATCTGTTGGTTACTCTGGATATAGCTTTAAGATGACCATTTATCTATCTGATGGTAATGAAGCCGATGGTTGGAATAACTTTATCATCAATTCCGATGATACTATTCGGAAAGACCCCTTTTTTTACAAGGCGGTTTCAGAAAAAATTGATTACGATTATATAGCTGGTATTGTAAACTAAAGTGAGATAATCATTGCAACTGAATACAGAAAAACTGACCGTTGATCTACACCGTCGTGTGAGAAATCAGCGGTCTTTTTTATCCCCATGCGAAAGCTGCCGAAAGCCCAGATTGTTCCCATGCTCTGTATGGCAGATGTGGAGCTGACCGGCGTAAAATGGCTTTGGCTTTCCTATATCCCTTTTTTCTCGAAAAAGCGAAAAGGGAGGGTCTTTGCGGCGCCTTACACTTTTCTTACCCTCACAAATGTAAAAAGAGCCTTTGTCCTACTGGACAAAAGACTTTTTACAATCTTAAATTGTCAGAAAGTAAAAGGGAGGATTTTTAGTATCAATCCTCCCTCTTTGCTTAGGTTTGTTTTAAGCTTAAATCACTTCTACAGCTAAGAAATATTGAATTTATAACTTTCATTCTAACCATCAATATCAAAAAGCAATTAGCCTAAATTTGACCTACCCTAAAGCTGCTTATCGCCCCAAATTTTCACTTTTGTAACACTCGCAGGCACAAAAGTTGTGCAAAAATCTTTCTTCCTTGTGCGGATGTATATCATCAGATTTATTACCTATGCAAAATATCAATTTA
>JAHHTO010000263.1 GCA_020024595.1 Schaedlerella sp. | reverse complement strand
ACTCAGAAGTAGCCGTGTAAAGAGCCTCTGTCAGTTTCCCAGAATACCGATTGCTTTTTTAACACTTCAAGAGCATCCTTTGTATCTCGTAATTCCGCTGTAATCTGGCGATCTCTTTTGCTTCTTCACTTGCATAGTTACCCGAACCATGGGTAGGAACAGATATTCACGGAAACATCACCCGTTTGGATACAACGAAGGTACAGTTAGAGACGGCAAGGCAGGAAGTAGAAAAACCATTCTAGCAGGAAGGAGAACTGAAAGAGAAAATTGCTCGTTTGGGTGAATTAAACGCTTTGCTTGATATAGACAAGAAAGATAGTACCCTGCTTGATACAGAGCCAGACGAGAGTGTAGAGGAGAAAGAAAAGAGCAACTGGGTATTAGAAAGGTGAGCATTGCGGTGTCGGGAAACCGATACCGCCTACATAGCAGAGGAAGAAAATCCTATCTGTAAAATGGAAATTCGCATAATGGAATAAAATGGACAAGATTGTTATGCTTTTTTGGTGAAAGAAAAGGTGGACAGAGTGCGGATTGATGATATTGATATTTACAAATTACCGAGGTGGTTGGAGGGGATTTTTGAAGAAGTGGAACGAATCTGCTATGAAACTTTGGAAGAAGAATCCGAGTTTTATAAGGGAGTTCTTGAGAAAACACATGAATTACTGGATAAGTATGATTTTCTCTCCACCATTGCAGACAATGATGAAATAAGAGAGCCGATGAATCTAAGCATAACAGAGGTGCAGGCGTTGTCGCGATTTTGGCTTTTGGAAACGGATCGAATGTCGATGGAAAGGGTGCAGATGTATTTGGTGAGGTGTCGGCACATGTGGGAACTGATGGAATTAAGACGCAGAGAGATTGAAAAGGTTATTGGTTTATGATAAGACAAATATGACAAAGTGTTTTGAGGATAGTCCAGCGTGTACGGAACTGGTATTGCATATAGTGTTGAACAAGCCGGATTTGAAGGTACAAGAGGTTAAAGTTCAGTATACAATCAAAAACTTGCAAGGGCGTTCTGTTAGACTTGATATTTATGCGACTGATGGAAGCGGAAAGAAATATAATATTGAGATTCAGAAAGCGGATAATGGTGAGAGTTTTGGAGATGATTCACATATAATATATGTGAATGGTGCATATAAAGATGAATCTCCGTTAGGATTGTTAATGAAAGACTTTTTTTGCACAAATCCAGCGAATATGCATTATAAGATGCTTGCAGATAGAACAAGATATTTTAAGGAAGATAAGGAAGGTGTTGCGACTATGTGTAAAGCGATGGAAGATATGGTATTAGAAGAAATCACAGGAACAAAAAAAGAGATTGCGCTTTCCATGATTAAAGATGAGGCATTGTCTTTGGATAAAATTGCAACGTATGTAGGTCTTACGATTGAAGAGATTAAGAAACTTACAAAAGAAAGAACGGAATAAAACTGAGCGTGGTCCTGCTGAGTGGACGATTCAAAATGAAGATTCTCCTTTTGTGTGGAGGGAAAATAGCCGCTGAAAAGTGGCTATTTAAGTATAGCTGCTTCGAAATCAAGTAGATAATCAATAAACAAGTTTAGTGGATTTTGTAATGGAGCAATTCATAGACGAGAGATGAAAAATACGCATTTAATCATGTTCTGAACAAAATGGAAATATGAAATTTAACGAGATTTCTCTTCGTTGATCAAGAAAAAAATACGATATGAGATATAAATTGAAACAGATGTGGAGAGATATTAAACTATATGCTGGTTTACCGCATTTTTGGATAATGGGAATTATTTTAGTTCTTTCAATAATTGCATGTACGATTTCGATAGCGTGCATGAAAAGTAATCCGTTTCTATCATCTGTGTTTGCAAATATTTTTGTGGGATTAGTAACAGGTATAGTTATTAGCTTGATTTCTACAATAAAATCAATGACATTATATCGAACAGAGTGTTTAATCGAATCATTGCATAAGGATATTTTAATCGTTCATTACCATTTGATTCATATAAATATGTGAAAAATAAGTTTGAATATGATGCTACAAATTGCACTGAAAATAATGAAAAACTAAGAGAACAAATTATGAGATTGGATGTAA
>JAHHTO010000262.1 GCA_020024595.1 Schaedlerella sp. | reverse complement strand
CTCAAAGTCTATTACAGGGAAAACTTTCCAGATATAGATTTTGAAAAAATCGAATAATCACAGGCTAAGAAAACGGCATAGCTCTTTTCTAATTTGTCTGCAGATTCTAAGAGAGGTTTAATCTTGGACAAATTATTCCACGAATAAATCTTTTCGCATAGACTAGATACAATGGATGCCTCACGTTTCAACTCTATAGCATCTCTTTGCAACTGGGTAAGGAGAGTATTTTGCTCCTTCAGAAGGACATCCTTACTAGCTCGCAGTTTATCTTCTTCACGGGAGACATCACTTTGCGCACATGCTGCAATGAGTTCTGTTTTCCTCTTATCTTTTTCTTCAATTTCTTGCTCGATGCGCTGAATTTCTTTTTCTGACCGTGTAACACGAGACTGGCAATCGGCTTTCTCATTATTTAGCTTTTCGATATTCTGTTCCAGCTCTTCTTTTTGTGCCCACAGGACCAAGAAGGATTGCTGCTGCAGACGCTGAGTGGCTTGTTCCATGTCATGGAAAATCCTTGCAATATTCTGCAATGCTGCTAGCTTGGCCTCTTGGCGTTTTGCGAGCTTCTCATGACGTAGATAATCCCGAATAGTCTGCTGCATAGCTTCAATATCCGGTCTCTGCTGTACGTCGCATATGTTTTCGGTAATGAACTTCTGAATATCTACAATGGGGCGGAAGGACACAGCTTTCTTCATCATGCGTGTCACCTGTGCATTATGTACATTCCACTTTGCCAGCATATCCTTTTGGTACTGCTTCTGTGTATCATAGAATTTTACATGGACTCCATACTCATTCTTCATTCTTTTACGAAATTCTGAGTAAGGAAGCGCAATTCCTTTTTCAATGAAACAGTTCTCTGGAATCACACCATCATAGATAAAAAAGTGGTCAATATTCATACCATCACTTCGGCAATCGAAAGCTACCCCGGTAACAAATTGGCTACCTTCCACATCGTCCCAGAATTCACATGCAATAAATGAAGAAAAATCTTTTCCACGCCGACTCTTGGCATAGTTGTCATCCATATCTGCTCGTAAATATCCGTCTAAAGTACGCTAAGATTTTTCATTTGATGCCTGGTTGAAATTTCTTGCATTTGTTTCACCCAGGAGAACAATTTGAAGTGCATCAATGACTGTCGACTTGCCGGCACCGTTTTTACCAGTCAAGAAATTGACATCATCTACTTCGATTACCTCTTTTGAAAAATATAGCCAATTAACCAGCAGAATCTTCTTCAGCTTCTTCATCATGATCCTCCTTCCTCAAAACCGATACAATGCTATTTAGTTTCTCATTGGATACGACCGACAGCACCGTAGGAAGTATTGCAAACCTGCATGTTCCTTGATTGAATTTCCCATCAATTCTTTGAATAATAGAATGATTCTCAAGCCTAGTGAGAGCTCGTTTCACTTCTTCCATGTTAGGCTTTGCCGGAAGAACTGCATAATCTGTTACTACTTTTTCCAACAGGTCCCGAACCGTGCATACAGCATCCTGTTCTAGGCCCAAATGTTCCTGATTTTCGTCGTAAATCATTCGGATGGCAAGTAATATTGCAGTCTCTTTTTTATCCAGATTGCAACGGTTAGCCTCATCTGTGTTTAAAACGTAAAAATATCCATTGAGATCATCTTTTCGCAAATCCCAATCTAACAGGGATAAATACTGCTGTACATCTTCATAATGAATGGAAAGGAACGTATAGTCTGGATTATTGATTCTGCCTTTATCTGGTTTGTAAATTGTTCGAACAATATATGTACGGCTAAGCAGCTGATTGCAGACAGATTTAAACTGATCAAGTTCCCTTTGGGAAGCAGTATTCAGCCAATCCATATTCATTTTTCTCCCTCCTTGCGGGTAATCTGTAACTGTGGAATTTCATATCCATTTTCTGAATACTTTCCATCCAGTTCCTTGATTTGATATTTGGTGTCCATATCACTGGCAGCCAAGACGCTTAAAAGGCTCATGATATAGGCCTTATCATTTGTTAAATGCATATCTTTAGAAAAACAAATCCCACTAACTCCAAGTAAATCCTCAATATATGCAGCAATTGCGCTCCTGCCATATTCCGAATGAAGAAGTTGCTCGGCCTGCTTTAGCATTTCAGAATTCAAAGTCGGATCTTCAACCATTACAG
>JAHHTO010000261.1 GCA_020024595.1 Schaedlerella sp. | reverse complement strand
ACTATGGTCTGCAAACAGAGCATGTTATTTTCAGAAATGGGGAATAATGTACACTTTATTCCCCATAGATATTGCAGCTCGCAATCCGTCGTTTTTTGTCATCGAAAGCTCAAAAACAGCGAATTTATTAGAATTTATTGTACTTTACTTTTTTTCGAAAATCAAGGGATCTGTGGGGAATGGAGTGTACATTACGCACCACCAAGTGCAAAAATCAATGTGCTTTCTGCATCTTTGTCCACCGCAGAAACGTGTGATGGTCAACATGCAGTATCCGTGCTGCTTCTCGTGCCGAAATTTTCCCATCTTCCCACAATTCCACGATCTTTTTTAATTCACCTGGGCGTTCCTTCGGCTTTCTTCCGAATTGAATCCCCTTTTCTTTGGCGGCCTGAATTCCTTCCGCCTGCCGCTGTCGGATAAACTGCCGTTCTGTTTCTGCAACATAGCTTAAAAGCTGTAAAACAATATCTGCAATCAGGATTCCTGTCAAATCACGGTCTTTTCTGGTATCGAGAAGGGGCATATCCAGCACCACAATGGCAATTTGTCTTTCTTTTGTCAAATACCGCCACTGTTCCAGAAGTTCTTCATAATTTCTGCCAAGTCGGTCGATGCTCTTTACAACGAGGACATCTTCCGGCTTCATTTTTTGAATGAGTTCTTGAAAGCCGGGACGCGCAAAATCCTTACCAGATTGCTTATCCAGAACGATGTTGCGATCTGGTATTCCAAATTCGTTCATAGCCTTTCGTTGACGAACTTCATTTTGCTCTTTGGTTGAAACACGGATATATCCGTACTCACTCATTGCAATCCCTCCATTTCTAAGCGAGTTCATGCAATACATTATCCTTTACTTCGCTATACTTGTAATTGATTTTCGTTGAATGAAATAAGCAAGGCGGATTTTGTCAAATAGCTAAGAATATATTTCACTGTATTATTAAGACAATTAAAGCGTAAAATATTTGAGTATTTTAAGAGCGCCACTACCTAAAATAAAAACAGATAGGTAGTGAGAATAATGGATGCAAAAGTCATCTGAGATAGAATTACACAGTTGCGTATCCCAAAGGGTGCATCTGAATATAAAATGAGTTATGATCTGGGGCATAGCAGAAGTTATATCTACAATATTTCTTCTGGAAAGTCCCTGCCGCTGATGGCAGAATTTCTCCAGATATGCGATTATTTTGCTAGTTCGCCTAGTCAGTTTTTTGATGACTCCTCAAGCAATCCAGCTCTCTTGCAAACCGCAATAGATGGTATGTGGAAGTTAAATGACGACAATCTGATGTTGATTGTCGGATATATCCGTCGTTTGGCTAAGGAACAATAGCCGTATACGTGAAAACAAAAACAGCGTAAACTTCCAATACTTTGGATGTGTTTACGCTGTAATGGTATAAAAAAGAAAGAAAATTCGCATATAGCACCTGAAATGATATGTGACAAAACGCAAAGACTGATCCGGGGTTTGTTGAAAGAGACATGGCTTTGAGTTGTTAGTAAGCCTAGATCCGCCATTCTATCGACGACCCTGCACACCATGCAGACAAAGAGCGCGTCGGCAATCTGGCGGCTGCCGTCATGCTCATACACAGGTATGTCAAGGTAGAAAGACTACCTTGAGCAGCGAATATATCGACATTCTTCCAGGATGCCCAGAAAGCTTCTGTGTCGTTCACTGTGGAGATGTTTTTTGCGGCCTTTTTACGCACCCCGCTGATTTGTATTCAGGTGGGTGCGTTTTTTATGCTCTTTGTTACTTTGTCGGCTGTCGTTCTCCATCGCCGTGTTCTTGAAACTTTTCAAATTTCAAGAACACAGAGGAACTGTTATGTGTTTTCATCCCGTTGAAACCGGTGAGCGAATTAAAAATTTACGAGAAAAACTCGGATACTCTTCAGATTCAGCTTTCGGAAAAGATTAACTTCAGCCGCAACTGCATAGGCAAGGTCGAGGTCGGTATCAGAATGCCATCGATGGATTTTCCGGTTGAGGTGTCTGATTTGGCAGGTGCAACTTTGGATTATCTGATTGTTGGCAAGAAAAAGAAAAGCAAAACAAGAACGACATCCACTCTCTAATTGATGCGCTTTCTTGCTTAGTGAAAGAATATTGTATAAGCGTGGTCGTGGTGGCTGTATGGATGTGCAGGCCCTCTTGGATAACGAAGATATCCCCATAGATATTTTC
>JAHHTO010000260.1 GCA_020024595.1 Schaedlerella sp. | reverse complement strand
GATCAGCTTGGGCTGTCCAAGTGATTCTCCTCATGTGATCCAAGGGCAGAATAATTCCATTACACCAAAGGATCATTATACAGACCAGAACTACGATCTGCTTTATGAAAAGAACGTTGAATGGCTGAAAAGAGAGCTGGAGTTCCTAAGGGAAATACAGGGATGATCTGAAATTGTTCGACACAAAAGGATGGTGAAGCGATTTATGAGAAAGATCCGTGTTTTGAATCTGCTGTGGGTAGGTGTTCTGCTGCTGCTCATGGTGGGCTGTGGGGAGAAAAAAGAACTGTGGCAGATATTGGAAGAAAAACAGTATGATCAATACAAGCCAGGCTTAGATAATATGGTGGAAAAGTACGGCGATATGTTTGAAATGGATGTGTATGGATCAGTCTCGTGTACAGACCCGAAATATAAGGACTGGCTGATATCATGCGATAATGCTACTGATAATTTTGCGATTCGCTTAAGGCGGGACGACATCGAACAGTTTATCAAAGAAATCGCGGAACCGATTTTTGGAGAATGCAAAGTTTATGTAACTATGGGCGCAAGATCGACATTAGATATGGATGCAGAAATAGAAGAGTTTTTTACTTATAAGCGCTCCCTTATCTGGTGCAGGATCTATGTCCCTTATAATGAGGACTACAAAGCACAAGGGGTGGCGTTTATAGATGCCATTTCAGACAAAGGTTACAAACTTTCCCCATTGGATGTGCTGTATGTGGATCAGGAGCGGTATGAACAGGTTGACAGGAGTGATATCGATTTGTCAACAGCACCAAAAGGCTACCAAATCTTGCTAGATGCAAAATATGATTCGGCTAGTGAGGAATTTTGGTTTGAGTGGAAGGAGGCAGAGGAATGAATTTAATTCCAGGGGTAGGCACCCCAAAGGGATCATTCGCTCTTTGTATCATCACACAGATGACTTTCTTCCAGTATCAATGGTACAGTGCAATATGAGTTTAATGGAGGAAAACAAATAAGAGAAGATGAAATATTTTAAATTATCTGACGACATGGAGCGGGAAAATGATATTATTTGTCATGTTGGGGCCGGTATGAGTTTAAGTCAAAATACTTTCGTTGTTGGCTGTCCGTATACTGGAGATTGTGAACAGATATGCTTTACTTATAATGAGGATGAAGGCAACGAGGCCACGGACTATTTGGCGAACGATAAAGGGTGGTTTATTGTATCAGAAAAGTTAAAAGGTCTTATGGAGGACATGGATACCGAGATACAATATTTGCCAGTTAAGATTATTGAAGAAAACAGAAAAACGGAACTAAGGGGGTACTATATTGCAAACATCATCAGAGTGGTCGATGCATTGTGCTTAGAGTGTTCCACATATTTTACCACCCATATCCCCCAGATCGGAGATGTCCACACGGTAAGCAAATACGGGATCTATGAAAAAAAGACCCGGGGTTCAGATGTGTTCAAGCTGGGAATGAGGCAGGAGATCCCGATCTTTGTATCAGAAAAATTCAGGGATGCAATGTTTGCCCATCAGATAACGGGGATCTGTCTGAAGGAGATCAAAACGTGTTAGGAAGCCCATTTTTTACAGGGGTAATGCAACACGGAATGGAGGCGCCGCATGGCCATCGCGTGGGAATTTGTAATGATAAGTAACGACGTCATCCCATCAAAAACCCTTGCCCAAATAGGCAGAGCCTTTGAGGGGCGAATTGCTATCCGCTCTATTTTCAGTATGGACGATTGGGAGTGGTCGAACCAGCAGAAGCTGGATGACATATGTTCTATCGAGCAAGATCTCGTGGGAATTGCTCATCAAAGCATATGTTCCTTTAGAGAATAGGCAGCTCAATACAAAGGCAAAAGGAAACTGAGAAAATTTTGCGGTTTCCTTGAAAGGTTGTCTAACTATGAATAGTGTGATGAAAGAAAAACTCCTTCAGCATGAATTATGGATGGAGTCAATAGGCACGAAGGGCCAAAAGCTTTTTTTAGAAGATTTGACATTTGAAGATAGATCTATATGTAATATAAATTTATCTGATTCAATGGTTGTTGGATGCAAATTTGAAAGAACAAAGATACAGCAAATAGAATGTCCTTCGACAAATCTGTGTTCTTCAACTTTTTCATTTTCCACATTATCAGACTGTAATGCAGTAAAAGCAGATTTTTGCTACTCAGAATTCTTGAGTACAACGATCAAAAAATGTAATTTAAGCAAAACAGACTTATCTAATTGTACTTTTAAGAGGTGCAAA
>JAHHTO010000259.1 GCA_020024595.1 Schaedlerella sp. | reverse complement strand
CTTTACATCCTTTTGCAATATTTTAATATCCTTTTCATTCAGCTTTTTGCAAAACAATTGAAACTCCTCGCTTAAAAGTATCCTCATTTCTTCTTGTGTATATACTTTTTCTTTGGATTCATACTGCTGAATCTCCTTAATCCCCAAAGATACCGGGAGATAAAAATGTTCTCCGATTTTTAATTGTGATTCACTTGTATATATCTCTGCTTCCGAATAACGATTCTTCCACCCACCTAATGTAAAGAGATATTTTCCAAGCCTGATGTAAAATGCCTTTTTTTTGGTGCCTTTATAATATTTTGTGGAATGAGAAAAAGTGTGTTCGCTTTCATATGGCAAGATAGTCTCCGCTTCAATATCAGCATCTGCATTTTGATAGTGATAATTAATCACTTCTCCTGCATCATTTTTGACTTCGACTTTGCCTGATACTAAAATGTCTCCTTTCTTTACAGCGTCTCCTGGCTTAACAAGCGGAACTCCGTTTCTTGTAACAATGCTGGTAATAAGTCCATCTTTTTCTGCTATAATATCATTTGGTGGTTCTTCTTTTGCTGTGTTTACTGGAAATGTATCTGTATTTTCTTTGATCTGGATCATCAATCGGGTTCCAGTAACATAAGCAGAAACCCACACAATATCATCAAATTCTTTCCGAAGATCTTTCACAATACGCTCACAATCAACTTTATTTTTTCGCATTCCATGTTCAACATGTTTGGTCTCTAAAAATTCTAACAGAACCTCGTCTGTTCTAGAAAAATTTCCGTCAATATGTATGTTCCATACATATTGAGACATAACATAAATGAACAGCATACAAAAGAACACACCTCCAAAGAACACTTTTCGTTTCCGATATCTGTGAAAAAAAAATGGCAGGCCAAACCGTTTTAGAATTGTTACTTTTGTTCTTGTCTTTTTGAGAATCGGTTTCAATTTTCGAAATCCTCGAATCGTGATAAACATCTCATAGCTGTTGCCCTTTGGTTCCAGTCCCCACAGATAAATTTTCTTATGGCTACATAAATTCAAAAAACGCTCTGGAGAATATCCGCTGATCTGTATGAGCACGTAACCCTGTATATATCGAATGATTGTATGTAACACATCTTATCCTCCTTAATGATATTCTATTGAAGTGATACGACCAGTAACTTTCATCTCATCATTTGTGTAATAGTCTATTTGAAGTGATTTTCCAGTAATTTTAATCTGACCAATCTTTGTCTGTACACGAACCAGTAAGTCAGTATACTCAATAATTCCTCTATAATTTTCGACACTCACTTCCGTCTGTCCGGTCATGGTGAGAATAGGAACACCTAATACTACATCTTTTGGCATATTTGTTGCATCTGCCATGCGATTTATGAATGTTTTCTTTTCCATAAAAATGCCACACATATACTTTTATAGTAGTATATGTGCGACATCTGAAAAATATCTACTTTTTCATAAAATGATAATATATAAAACCTGTCATATCTGCAAGAAACCATCCAATTGGAATTGCCCACCAGATACCAATAATTCCGATTGAAGGAATGGACGACAAAATATACGCTAAAAAAACACGTGTTCCAAGTGAAATGATTGTCAGCACAATGGAAAACTCCGGTTTTCCGATTCCTCTATAAAGTCCATACAACAAAAACAAAAATCCAATCAAACAATAAAAAGGAGAGACAATTCGCAAGTAACTGATTCCTTCAGCAATAACCAACTGTTCAGAAGCATCAACAAACAGAATCATCAAAGGTCGTGCAAATAAGACGATCAGTGTAGAAATAACTGCGCAGGAAGCAATAATCAATTTCAATGCAGAATGTTTTCCTGTTTCAATGCGTTCTATCTTTCCCGCACCACGATTTTGTGCCACATAAGTAGAGAATGCATTTCCAAAATCCTGCACTGGCATATAGGCAAAGCTATCTATTTTTACAGCTGCTGCAAACCCAGCCATAACGATTATCCCAAAACTGTTGACAATCCCTTGTACCATTAAAATACCAAGATTCATAATCGACTGTTGTACAGCTGTCAAAAGCGACTGATTTGTAATCATGCGGAACAATTTCCAGTCTTTTCTCAACATCTGTCTGGAAACTCTCACCTCTGGAATTTTCCATAATGCATACACTGTAATTCCAGTTGCTGAAACAGCCTGTGCAGTGATTGTGGCATAAGCGGCTCCAGCTACTCCCATCTGAAGTGGAACTACAAACACATAATCTAGTACGATATTAATAAT
>JAHHTO010000258.1 GCA_020024595.1 Schaedlerella sp. | reverse complement strand
AGATCGCCTGCAAAAGGATCAGATCATGTGATGAGCTTTGATACCGTATATGGCCGAAAAGTTTCCTATACCAGACCTTCTGATGAATTTCTGGATGTGGGGGATGGACACACGGATGCCTATCAAGTGTTTGTGCAGGAGGGCAACTCCAACAATGCCATCCTGTTTTTGATGGACCATCAATACACGCAGCTTGATGAAGGAGCAATTCGTAAGCGATGGGAGCAATTATATGGGAATTTGCAGGAGTTTACATATCGTACAAGCCAGGGAGAAAACAATGAAACGGTGATCGACGTAGCTGCAAAATCAAAGGGCTGGGAAATCATTACCCGCATATATTGTGGGGCTCATGAGCAGTTAGAGGTTGCGGCACAGATCGATCGTGTAAATACATCCGTAAAATGTCAGGATAAAATCCGCACAGAATTTCATTCTCTTGTTGCTTCTATTGAATTTGGGTGAGCGCATTCTAAGAATGTTATGTGTCCCAAAATGAACAGATTGATCGTGATAATGGGAAAAGAGAATTATTTAAATGACAGCTTTATTTCGGCGTTTGATTGGCATGTGTTTCCATGCAGGAATACTGCTTATAAATAGTCTGATTGGCAGGCGCAGGGTTACCCTGAATGTGCTGCTGACAGGATATTCCATGCCAGAAAATGGCATTTATCCCCAAAGAAAAATATGAATAAACTAGGTGGTCCATATGTGGCAGGATAAATTGAAAAAAGTACGCGATATGCGCTGTAAATTTTATGGCAGTGGTGCAAATCCCGGAGCGCCAATGGAAAGTATCACTTTATGGGAAAAATGTGTTGATGAGGATTTTGAGATTACGTTACCAACGGAATATATTGAGGTGCTGAAAGTTACCAACGGCGTAGAATGGAATGGGTTCATTTTATATGGAGTTGATAACGAGTATTTGCCTGAAGCTGTCGATTATTCAGTGTACGGTTTCATAGAACAAAATGCGATTTGGTATGAGAATCCAGACCAGAAACAATACATCTTCTTCGGTGAATCCAATCTCAGTTGGTATGTGTATGATCTGCAACGGAAATGTTATATCGAATTAGATAACCCTTCTGGATGTGAAATGCAGATATATCAGTCTTTTGGGGAACTGTTTGAAAAGCTTTTGGAAGACTCTTTGCAGTAATGGTCGTCCTGGATGCCTTCACGAAATTTCTGGCAGCCTGCCAAACTTAAAATCCATTCCCGGCGCTCTACGGAATGACTGCTGACGGTTTGGATATCCAAACTATCCTGTTGTATGGCTGATGCTTATATGACCTGCAAATTGCTTCTTCTCTGCGGGTGGAAAATAGAAGATCGGCAAGCTGAGATGGATTATTTCACCACATATGATTTTGTATGGGAGGGATGAAATGTGCCAAACCAAGCAACGATACGCATCATAGAGATCCTTCGCTTTCCCAACCAATGATCAAATGACATCAGGAGGAAAATGCTAAAGATGAGTCACTGGAAAATAGATTCGATCCATTTGCATCTGCTTCCGAAAAAGAGAGGCAACTGTGATGAATTGCGGCAATATGGGGAAGAGGAAATCAACGCCGAATTGATGGATAACATCATTGACCAGCTGAGGCAGGGTCAAGTGAGCAGGATAGACATTGACAATGAGCAAATTGGAATGGCTGTTTTTGTGGAAGGAGATCTCTCACACATCAGTGTTGCAGATGAGTGGAATGACTTGGCCTATTATTTTAATAACGGCAGCGGCAGCATGGATGTGGTTGGAATTGCTGGATATGAATGGATGGTATGCCATCAACTGGACGCTTTAATTGAGATTATAAAAGAATTTGTAGCGACAGGGAAAATGCTTGAGTCTCCCGAATGGACTTGGTACAAGGAAAGCACCTGGTGATAGGCGCTGCCAATTTAATGGGGAAACCAATTAGGAGGTATTGGGAGAACATTCAATCTGTTCGTTCTATCACTGGTCTGTCCATCTGATTGATGGTGGTGTGATTGACCTGTCTGCAAGAGGGCTTCTTACACTTCCATCTGCGAATAGCAGCCAGTACAAGGCGTTTACAGACCGAATACGCGATAATAGCAGGACTATACTGGGTGGATGCAGAGAACTTCAATGGATGTGGAATATTCATGACACTGAAGCTCGCAGACAACAAATTGAGGAGAGGTGTTAAGTTGAAAAAAATAATTTTCGCAACAAAATATTGGGAAAAAACAAAGAAAAGCTGGGTTGATCGTCCTGTACCTGAAAAATATCTTG
>JAHHTO010000026.1 GCA_020024595.1 Schaedlerella sp. | reverse complement strand
CAAAAGTAATCGTATATAATTGATTTGTTGCCGATTGTCCATTCTCTAACACATCATCGTTTAATACTCTCTTTTCTAAAATCATATATGTACCATTCACATCGCCAAAATAATCTGAAAGAGAAATTGAACTTTTAATTGCACTTTCTACCATTCCTTGATATTCATTCACATGCGATCCGAAATCTCCCCATGTTCCCTCGTAAAATATTAAATTATCAAACATTTCAAGAATTTCATTTTGTTGTGTTCCCGAACCTTCGTTAATGCCCGTTTTCGTATCGTTTATTTCCACATTATTTGTTTCTTCATTTTCTTCGCTACTTATTTCTGAACCCTCTTCACTGTTTTCAATCGGATTCTCTTTACTTGGCAAATCAGGATTATTTACCCATGCTTCTTCATAATGTTCTTTCGTACAGGCACTCATTTTGAACAATGCATATTTTTCTGAATCATTGTAATACATTAATTCAAATACCGTTCCATCTTTATACATATGACCATATCCGCCTGCTTCTTTCATTTTAAGATATAACTCTTGGAATCCATCTGTATCTTCACCGAATGAATCGCAAATTAATTTCCCGAACCTATCTCCGACGTTTCGATAATTCATCGGAAACTGAGCTGCAATTCCCACAATCTGTTTCGTGTCTTTTAAGGCTAAAATCTGAACTCCCACATTGTCTGGAATAAAAGAATACTGATTTGTATAAGTATATCTCAAGTAATTTTCTCCATTTGGAAACTCATCCGCATCTTCACTTTCTAACAAAGTCGTTCCAAGTATCATTTGAGGTGTCATAGTTTGAACCATCAATTCTTCCACCTCTGAATCGTAGGCAGCTGCTTCTTGTAGTGAGTCTAAAGTTCCCTCATACACTGCCATACGCAAAATCTCCTCATCACCACCACACCATGATTCATTCGCCATTTCATTAAATCTATCACAGTACTCTTGTACTATCATCTTATATGCTTTTCCATCTTCTGTTAAAGCCGATTTCTGTGATTTTATAAACTTTCCATTTCCAGTTTCTTCATATCTTTTTTTGAAATCGGAAAATAATCCTGTCACACTGCCAATAATACAAAGAGCCAACAAAAGAACGCCTGTCCCCATTAAAAATATCTTTTTTTTACTTTTATTTTCCTTCGATCGTTCTTTCACTTCAACATTTTCACTATGACATTTCGTTCCACACTCTGGACAAAACATTGCATTATCTTCTAATTCTGTTCCGCATTGTTCACAGTATTTGCTCATCATTCTGCCCTCTCCTAATATCATTTTCATCTGTATTGTTTTTCATATTTTGAAAGGAATTTCTTATATTTTTTCTCGCCTTATCTGCAATTAACGAAACCTGTCTCAGTCCTGAACTAAGTAAAATTAAAACAACTGTAATCGCAATAATACACAATAATATCTGTGTCAAATATATAGAACTTCCGAACGTAATTGGCATATCCCAAATGGCATGCATAACAATTACAAGTATTAAAAATTTCAAAAACTGAGGCTTATAATAATCATTATTTTCAAACTCATTCTCTCCTTTTGCCAAAACAAGTCCTACTGCCGCTATCGCTGTCCACACTGTATGTGCTCCTATTGAAAGAACTGCACGCAGAAACAGTATATCAATCATATAGGAAATATCCTGCGAATATAGTAGACCATTAAAAGCGTATCCCGCAGTCTCAAATACTGCAAATCCCGCCCCGACACAGGCTCCCAACAATAATCCATTCAAGATATATTTTGTGTTTTGCTTTTTGATATAATGTCCAACAACTATGATTTTTCCTATCTCTTCCACTATTCCAACCAGAATTGCACCTATATAATCTAATTCACCAACACCTACTACTTCATACAACAATAGTGTTGAAATCAATGATAAAACACCACCTACCAAAAATATGGATATAACATCAAAAATGCTGATGTTTCGTGGCACATTCGTTTCCCAAAAGAAAATAACCAGCGAAAACGGTACTGTCAGCGCACCCACAAACATCGCTCCCGGAACGCCATTCATATTTCCAAATTCCACTATTACGATAAGAAGACCTATAAACACGATTGAAAAAAGCAGAAAGATCCTCGAAAACAACCAAGGTTTCGGCCAGTCAGCAACCATTTCACTTTCTTTCGGAGTTGTTTTTTCTGTTCCACAAATAAAAAGTTCTTCTCGTTCCGCCAGGGAATGCTTCTTTAACACTCCACTAACTAATTCCTTTAAACGAATTTCAACATTTCCCTCCTGGCCTGTCATCTCATTAATTGTATTAACGAATCCTCCTACACCTTTTTTTACTTTCTTCAGCACATCCTCTTTTTGCATTTCCATCTGGTCTTGCTTGCTATTATTAAGTATCAAACTATTTCCGCATATAGAGCAAAATTTCGCATTCATGCTTATTCTGTTCCCACAATACGAGCAAAACTTACTCTCCTCTTGACATGCAGACCCTTCCCCCTGCTCTTCTGCTTTTAAATCTTCATACTGACTACCGCACTTGCTACAAAATTTTGCATTATCACTTAATTCATTGCCACACTTTAAACATATTTTCCCCATACTTACTTCTCCTTAGTTACTTCTATCTATTGTTGTATCTGTGTTCCGCAATTCCCACAAAATTTTGTATTCGTCAAAATTTCATTCCCACAATTACTACAAAATTTTACTGACACATTATCATTTAATTCTACCGTCTTCTTTTGTTTTACTTCTAACGCATACTGCATAATCAATTTTTTCCATGTTTCTTTTTCTTTACCTTTTACGACAAATTTATATATTTCCCCATTATTACATTCAATTTTTATCATATTGGGAGTCGGTGTTAATATGTGAAAACCATTTTGTGCATATTTAATCTCACTCAATGGAATATAATATTCTTTTTGACCTATATTCAAAGCATGCGCTATAAAAATCAGCCTTTGATTTGTCAAAATCAGATGTCCTCCTTTGTTATATCCCAATACACTTGCCGGACCTTTTTGATACTGCATATTTGCAGCGCCCTTGAAAATTTCTCTTTCTTCTTTCATTAAGTTATCCATAAAACCTTTCTCCTTCGTATACTTTCATTCTCATTATATTTTAGGTCAATTAACCCCTAATAGTCAATAGGTCATCGTGACATAATTCAATTATATTTCAATACTCCATAAAAAGGAGGTGCAATGCCTATTGTCACGCTTAAAAGATTTGCGTAAAGAACGTGGCTATACCCAAATCAAAATGCAACATTTAACCGGTATAGACCAAAGTGATTATTCTAAGATAGAAAATGGCAAACGCTACTATACCTTTGAACAATGCCGGAAGATAGCCCTCGCCCTTGGTACAAGCATGGACTACCTTTCCGGACTGACGGATGAAAAGAAACCTTACCCCCGTTCCAATTCATCCAAATAGCAGAAAAACTGCCTATCACCATTATAATGACAGGCAGTTCTTTTGTACTATGCACACTGCTTAGTAATACAATTTATTTAGTTTTTCTTTCACTTCCATTATATCCTTGTAACGCTTACTTGGATTCACCATGATACATTTTTCTATTATATTTCCGATTTTCCCAGTTGCCATTTCATTCACAGGGTGTTTTCCGGTCAGCATGACGTTCATCATAATTCCTAATCCATAGATATCCGTTCTTTCATCCGATTGTGCTTCTCCATACTGTTCCGGTGCAGCATATCCTATTGTGCCTGCCGTTCTCGTATCTTTTTCCGAATACATTTTATAAATTTTAGCAACATCAAAATCGATAATCTTCACTTCTCTATTTTTCATAACCATTATGTTTTCTGGTTTGATATCTCTGTGAATAATCTGATTCAAGTGCAACGCATATAATCCGTCACACACCTGACTTATGATTTCCCTCACATAACTCTCTGATAATGTTTCCTGTTCCAATCGTTCTGCAATCGTAATCCCCGGTATAAATTCTTCCAAAATAATCGTTTCTTCTTCATTACGACATACCTCATAAATTAAGGGAAGGTGTTCTTGCTTCACCCCTAGCAATCTTTCATACGCAGAATAAATACCTTTTAGTTTCTTAACTACCACATAGTTTCCTAACTGCTTATGCTTATATAAAAGTACTTCTCCGCAATCTTTTTTCTTTAATACTTTTACAAAAGTATAATACTCTTTCAAGTTCTCTACTAACCACTGATACATAACTTTCTCCCATTGCAAATCTGATTTCCCCATGATATACTCCCTACGAGGTGATACAGATGATGAAAAAACCAACTGATGAACTTATGGATGCATTAAACCAATGTTCATCTGTCGAAGAATATATAAACAACGAACAGGATTATTTAATTGATTCTGCTGTTTCCGACTATTTGAACCAGCTATTAGAAGAGAAATCTTTGAAAAAATCTGCGGTTATTAAAAATTCTGAACTCAATGAAATTTATGGATATCAGATTTTTTCGGGAAAGCGTATTCCTTCCCGTGACAAACTGATTTCAATTTCCTTTGGAATGGAACTTTCGCTTGAAGAAACACAGGCTCTTTTAAAATATGCTGGATTTGCTCCTTTATATCCAAAACATAAACGTGACAGCCTGCTTATTTGGGGTAAAAATCATCAGTTTTCCATTTATCAGATCAATGAGTTGCTTTATACGGAAAATGAAGACACTCTGTAATTATTGCACATAATAATATTCCAACTTCTCCACCATGCCGTCATCAGAAAAAGTGATATTTAATCCCGGATTGAACTCTCTGTCAAAAAGATAGCAGAGTTCTTTTTCATACTCCTGATCCGGTGTTCCTAATATTGTTTTCACTATACCGATATCAGATGTACCGTCAAGCCCATAAATTCCATATTCTTTTTTATTTTCTCCCTCTGTATAATCAATCAAAATGTCTTGTATAACTTTTTCTTGATTTACTGCAATAGTTATCATGCCAAATGTATAGATATGCATTCTATTTTCACGATACATTTCATCCGTTTCTTCGCCTAATGTTGATTTAATGTCAGCAAACTCACTTCCAAGCACATCCCTTAGATCATTTTCCACTTCGGAATCATAGATAATATTCTCACCTGTCCTGAAATTTTCATTAATGATATTTTGAATCTCTGATTCCTCTAAGTGATTTTTATTTACACGACTTTGTATTCCAAGCTTTACCAAAGGAATCGCAATCAACATTCCAATGATTAAAACACTTCCCAATGCCCACAATAAAATATGTTTTTTATGAGTATCTTTTATCTGTATTTCCTGTTTCTCATATTGAAACATACACCTCGGACAATAATGTGCTTCCTCCGGCAATTCCATACTACAATTTGGGCATTCTTTCATCTTACTACCTCTTTGCCATCACGAAAACAACTTTGTATACTCTGTCTGTGTATCTGCAATATGATACACATAAACCGTTTTTCCTATCTGTCGATATATAGAAACATACCTTTCAGATATGACCATTCGATACCCCTGCTTATTCAGCCACTTATCCGGTGTCAGAGAACCGGAGTCCGAAAAACTCTCTAATCGCTCAATACTGTCCAAAATCTGCTCTGTAACTTTCATCGCAGATTCCACGCCAAATTGAAGCAGATAATAATCTTCGATCTTTTTCAAATCTTCCCACGCAGTGGGAAGAATCTCTACTTTATATTGTCCCTGCACGTTCTCTTAATTCCTTTCTTGCTTCGGAGATACTTCTTGTCTTTGCTCCGCTTAACCGTTCCTCTTCTGCCTGCATGATTTTTGCACGAAGTTCTAATGCCTGCTCTCTTTTCTCAAAGGCGTCGATACTCATAAATACTCCGTCGCCCTCCCCATTTTTTGTTATATAAATCGGTTCACTTGTTTTTCTCGCAAGATTAGAAATAGAAGCATAATCGTTTCGAAGTGTTGCTGAAGCCTTAATAATCATTTTCCTCATCCTTTCCTATTGCCTTATGGGTATATCATTTTGTTGATATAATTATATCTTGTTTTTTGTATATTATCAATGTCTTTCATTAAATTCTTTTTGCAATTCCCATATTCCGCATTTATAATTAGTTTGAAAAATAAAATAATTATGGGGTGCAGATATGGCAGGGAAAGATACAAGAAAATATGCAATTTATTCAAGAAAATCTAAGTTTACTGGCAAAGGTGAAAGTATCGATAATCAGATTACCAGATGCAAAGAATACTTGAAATTTCATTATGATGTAGATGATGAAGATTCTATTATTATTTTTGAAGATGAAGGATACTCCGGCAAAAATACCAATCGTCCTCAGTTTCAAATTATGTTAGATGCCTGCAAACGAAAAGAAATAAAAGTCATTATCTGCTATCAGTTAGATCGAATCTCCAGAAGTGTCAAAGACTTCTCAATATTATCAGACCAATTGACTGAATGGGGCATCAGTTTCGTATCAGTCAAAGAATCTTTTGACACCTCGACACCTATGGGAAAAGCCATGATGATGATTACTTCCGTTTTTGCACAGATGGAACGAGAGAATCTTGCCGAACGGCTAAAAGACAACTTCCAAAC
The DNA here is from genome assembly GCA_020024595.1 of Schaedlerella sp. Classification (GTDB taxonomy): domain Bacteria; phylum Bacillota; class Clostridia; order Lachnospirales; family Lachnospiraceae; genus Schaedlerella. The sequence continues at coordinate 13,975 of JAHHTO010000026.1, read as the reverse complement.
TCTGGCGAGGAGTGGACATTGGCTCGGCGGTACAACTCCTACCGGATATAAAAGCACTGTTACTACCGGAAGTATTGCTTCAAATGGCAAAACCAGAAAAGCATATATGCTTGAACCCATTCCCGAAGAATCTCGAACGATTCAGAAAATTTTTTCTGCCTATCTGAAAACAAATTCTCTCACAATGGTAGAGAAATTATTACAGGAAGAACATATCTATACCCGCAACAATATACCTTTTAAGTGTTTTGCCATTAAAAATATTTTAAAAAATCCCGTCTATGCCAGTGCAGATGAAACTGTGTGGGAATATTTTCACGAATTAAATGCGAATCTCTGCTTTGAGAAGTCGGAGTGTAGCAGTAAATACGGAATTATGGCATTTAATAAAAGTAACCAAACCAGTGGTATTCCTCACGACATGAAAGAATATGAAGCATGGATTATTGCAATCGGAAAACATACTCCTCTTGTCTCTGGAAAAGACTGGGTAAAAGTACAGAATATGCTTGTATTAAATGCTTCTAAAACATTTCGTAAACCACGAAGTAATCAGGCACTTTTGTCTGGTCTGATTTTCTGTGGAAATTGCGGAAATAAAATGCGTCCAAAAATGGGGCATTCTACCAAACCGGATGGCTCACGCTCTTTTAATTATCTATGTGAAACAAAGGAAAAAAGCCGGCAGAAAAATTGCGCTATGAAAAATGCTCCCGGTAATCTTCTTGATGAGATGGTCTGTAATGAAATCAAAAAATTAGCAGAAGATACTTCTGCCCTTATGAGACAATGGAAAGAAACAAAAAAGGCTTTACTCGCCAAAGGGGATACGCATAGGGCAGAATTAAAATCTTTAAAGAACAGTCTTTCAGAAAAAGAAAAGCAAATCAATAATCTGCTTATATCTCTCGCTGAAAGTGCTGATTCTCCTGCCCATGCCTACATCCAGGAACGAATCAACTCGATTCATGAGGAAAAAATACAACTTGAAAAACGCATCAAAGAATTATCAGAACTCTCAGAAAATCAATCTGTCATGCTGGAAGCCGAGTTAGAATTTGTTCCAAAGATGCTTGTTTCTTTCAGCCAGTCTTTTGATTCTATGAGTGTAGAAGAAAAGCGTTCTGCTCTAAGACTGTTTATAGATAAAGTAGTATGGAATGGAGAAACTGTAGATTTATATTTGATGGGTTCTTCTGATACTTCCCTGTCCAAAGTGTCAGAGCCGCTACTGTGGGGTAGCCAAAGCTTAAGTTGATCACTACAGGCATCCGATAATCCAGCGCCTTCTTCACTACGTAGTCCACACCTTGCATCAGCTCTGTTGTCCTTGGAAATCCATCCTTGCGCGGGCTTCCCATTTTCACTACAATCAACTCACTCCCCGGCGCCACACCTCTATATTCTTCCTTTCCGGTCTGTGCATCAATACTTCCTCCCCCAGCAGCAATTCCTGCTACTGCCGTCCCATGTCCGGTAAAGTCTCGACTTGGAACAATACTTTCTCTCTCTTCTCTGCTTTTTGCAGCCAAAGCTTCATTTATCTGTTCCTTTGTATATTCTGTTCCAATTGCATAACCTTCTGGTGGATTTCCTGGAATAGACTGATCCCACAGCGCTCGAATTCGTGTTGTTCCATCTGGATATCGAAAATTTGGAAGTGTATAATCAATTCCACTATCCACAACTGCAACCAGAACACCTCTTCCATATAGATTTTCTGCACTTACACTTTTTGCAACACGCTCTCCTGCCATTCTTTCTTCTGGTTCATCCAACTCATTTTGAGGTGGAAATATTTTATCATCTTCCATCTTCCCATGGAGTAAAAAAGGGGTTCTCTGTATCTCATTGATACAGGAAACCCTCTTTCCGTTCACCACTTGAAAAAATAATCGTTTCGGTTTTTCAATAAAATCCACCTCAGAAATTTGCGCCAGTGCATCTATCTTTGATTCTGAAATTGTGAGCACTGCATATTCATCTGCCAGCGCTGTTACAGAGGATGCGATTTCCCTCACCGCATCCAATGAACTGGAATATTTAATAATCAAATCCCATTCTCGATCAAGCGGATTGTATCCCACTTCCAATTCCAGAGATTTTACTCGCTCCTTCTCTGTCGCGTCCAACGCAAGATTCAATATATTTTCTACTTTCTGACTCATTTGTTCTCACCTTTATACGGAGCCAGACTATACGGTAGAAAATATCCCTGTTCATGTCTGCAGACCGGACATACTTTAGGCGCTTGTTTTCCCTCGTGAATGTATCCGCAGTTTGTACAAATCCATCTTCCCGCATCTTTTTCAGCAAAATATTGATTTTCTTCCAGCATTTTCGCTATCTCAGCAAACCGTTTTTGATGTGTATGCTCAATCTCTGCAATCTGTATAAATGCCGAAGCAGCCTCAAAAAAACCTTCTTCTTTTGCAATTTCTGCAAATGCCGGATATACCTCCTCAAACTCTTCTTTCTCATTATGCTCTGCCGCTCTCAGCAGTGCTGCAAGATTTTCATCTAGATCCACTGGGTATCCACCCTCAATAAAAATAGTTTCTCCGGAAACACTATGCAGCAACTCGTAAAATCGCTCAGCATGTGCTCGCTCCTGCTCTGCCGTATATAGAAATATATCCGCAATCGTATACATTCCTTGCTGTCCAGCCTTCTCCGCCGCAATCGTATATCGGTTACGCGCTTGACTTTCTCCTGCAAACGCACGCATCAGATTTTCTTTTGTTCTGCTCTCTTCAAAATTAATAGCCATAATATACACCTTTCCTCTCTGTCATACTAGTAATATGTCTCACTCCTAGTAATTTATGCTTCCTTCTGAAAATTCGTTTTCTTTCTTTTTAATTAAATCCGATAATTCTTCGCGCCACACTATACGCCATAGAAGAAACTTTTCTTCCTGAGCGTCCGGGCAGATTCATTGTCTGCCCAAGAATCCCGTGACGAATCTTGAAATAAATCTTGTAGTCTTTCTGCTTCAGATATTTCCACAGTTCTTTTTTCTTTTCCAGATTTTCTTTCTTCTTAGAACGAATACACAAAATGGAAGAAACGGTCATCATAATCGCCAGATAATTAATCATATATTTACGAAGTTTCTTACTTTGTACCATTCGAAGTTCGTACATACCAATCATTGTTCTGGTAACAAAAATCTGCTGGTCTACACGACTAATCATCACCTTCTCATTCACAGACTGGTCTTCTCTTCCAATAAAATAACGGTAAAAATCCACATCCATATAGTAAAGTGTACGCACATGTGGCAGCGGATAATATACATAAATATTATCCACATAAAATGTATGTTTTGGCAGCCTTAATTGACAAAGCTTCAACATTTCCGTACGATAGATGACAGAGTGCATCAATATATACTGATCTAGATGAAAACTTCCAATGTCATCCCAGCGAAAAATCTGATTCTGCGGCAGCACATTTCGATAATGAACGACCTTCTTATGTTCCATATCAACCTTCTCATAAACATAATTGGCAACAATCATATCCACCTGAGATTCGGCCTCTACAAATCCTTTGACGACCTCCAAAACCTTCATCAATGACTCCTCATCTACCCAGTCATCACTGTCCACAACCTTAAAATACTTTCCTCTTGCATAAGAAAGTCCGGTATTCACCGCGTCTCCATGACCGCCATTTTCCTTATTAATCAACTTTACAATACCTGGATACTGTTCTTCTAGTCTTTTTCCTATCTCTTCTGTACCATCTGTAGAACCGTCATTGACAATCAAAATCTCTACATCTTCCCCCCCCGGAAGAATGGACTTCACCGCTTTTTCCATATACGCCTCCGAGTTAAAACACGGAATAGCAAATGTAATATATTTCATGATAATCTCCTTATTTTCGTAATCTAGTTACTTGTGCCCTCATTATACATGAAAACCGTTTTTTTTCCAACTGTCTTTCTGCTCCTTGCCAGTTTCTTCCCGAAATGTTAAGATAAACAGAACAAGTTTACACACATAAGACCGCACAATCAGTTATTTAAGCGGTAAACTATCACAAGAAATCGGAGGATTCCCCTATGAAAAAGAATGTAATTGTTGGTCAGTCCGGCGGTCCTACTGCAGTTATCAATGCCAGCCTGTACGGAGTTGTATATGAAGCACTGAACCGGGAAGAAACGCTTGGAACTGTTTATGGAATGATAAATGGAATTGAGGGCTTTCTGAGTGACCAGATTATGGATATGAAGCCACTGGAACTATCCGGTGAATTAGAATTGATCAAAACAACCCCTGGTTCTTATCTCGGTTCTTGCCGCTACAAGCTACCGGAAAATTTAAATGACGAAATATACCCAAAGCTGTTTGAAAAATTTGCAACTTACAATATCGGCTATTTCTTCTACATCGGTGGAAATGACTCCATGGATACAGTCAGCAAACTGTCCCGCTATGCATCCCAAATATCTAGCGATATCCACTTTATCGGAATTCCGAAGACCATCGACAACGATCTTGTTCTTACCGACCATACACCTGGATTCGGAAGTGCCGCAAAATATGTCGCATCAACAGTTCGTGAAATTACAATTGATGCTTCTGTTTACGACAACACGAAGTCTGTTACCATTATAGAAATCATGGGACGCCATGCAGGATGGCTCACTGCTTCCAGTGTTCTGGCAAGAAAATTTGAAGGGGATAATCCTGTTCTGATCTATCTCCCTGAAGTTGCCTTTGACCAAGAAGCATTTATCGAAAAAGTAAAAATTGCTCTGGAAACAACATCGAACCTGGTTGTATGTATTTCCGAGGGAATTAACGATGGTAATGGCACCTTCATCTGTGAGCTTGCAAGTGATGTCGGTGTAGATACCTTTGGACACAAGATGCTCACCGGCTCTGGGAAATATCTGGAAAATCTGGTCAAAGAACGACTTGGTGTCAAGGTACGCTCCATTGAACTGAATGTATGTCAGAGATGTTCCTCCTCTATGATTTCCAAAATGGACCAGAAAGAAGCAATTGCATCTGGTGCTTACGGGGTTAAATGTGCCCTCGAAGGTGAGACTGGCAAGATGATTGCATTCCACAGAACCAACACAAACTCTGCAGGAACATCAACTTCTATGGATCACTATCAAATTGATTATGTCACCGAAGATGTCAATCTCATCTGCAATCAAGAGAAGACTGTCCCCCTTGAATGGATTACACATGATGGTTCCGATATTGGTCCCGAATTTCTTTCATATGCACAACCGTTGATCCAAGGAGAAGTAACCGTTCCAACTGAAAACGGAATACCGAAATTTGCATACCGGAAATCTTTGATGCCTTTGTAAAATAAGCCTATTGCTATATTCTTCTCTTTTCAATTTATGATAAATACGATAACCGCTTATATTTTCTGTCAAAAACATACGTATGTAGACTATGTTCACAATCAATATGAGCCACGATATTCCTCCAAGAAGGGCGGCCGTACCAGCTCCCAAAAGGCCGCCAACCACTACGCTTCATCGCTACATCCCATGTATTCCAGATAACTGTACGTAAGTTACTTACCTGCAATGCAACTCCTATAATATGGACATGCTTACTCTTTTCTACGATCGGTGCCGGCTTATATCTGACTGACATAATCACACTGTCTGCATTAATATTTGAAATGTTTTCCATGCTCATCCACTGCAATTGCCCCATCCTCCAACACTTCATCTAAAGTCGTTTCCAGATAGACCGGAACCTTATTTGTAGCAAAGAAATCACGCAAATAGCTGGCGTTTGCAAGGCAGACACCTTTCACTGCAATCAAATTATTCTTCATTTCCACAATCACTGATTTCTTACCATGTAAATATAACTCGTATGCAATCTCACAACCAGTCAGACCTCCACCAATAATTGTTACATTATCCCCAACTTCTTTCTCGCCAAGCAGGTACCCCACTGCATCCATAGCATACTCAGCCCCCCTTCACTGGAAGGGTGCGTGCAACTGCTCCTGCTGCGACAATCACTTCATCTGCCTGAAGCATCTCAACATTTTTCACTTCTGTATTCAGCTTGATTTCAATTTTAAATTAAAGATTTCGGAGTAATTTTCCTGATTTTTAAAGATAACAGACACGCCATCACAAAAGCAAATACGATAAGCCCAAGTCCCGCAATAAAGACAAACCCCGCAGGGACGATAAACGTGCATTTTACAATTCCGATACCACTTAAAAACAATGCGGTCAATGGGTTAATGACCAGACAGCACACGATCAGTCCGATCAGCGTAGATAGAATCATAGCGGGCATGAACGACAGAGCTGTTTGCAGGATAAGCTGGCTTGTCGTAAAACCAAGCGCTTTCATAATACCGTAATCACGAATCTTATTATTCAGCATCGTACGTACAAGAAGATACAACACAAAAATGATAATTATAGCAGAAAGAGCAAATATGGCTATCACAATAATTGTGGGCAGTTAATTTTTTCGTTGTTATTGCAGTTTTTAAGTCTGACTTTCATAACAGCATTGATTGGAGTCGGGCTTTCGTACCTCCTGTTTCCTGGAGTCAATGCCATGATGATTTCACAGACAGGTATTCCATATACCATCCGTTTTTTGCCACTGCCACTTTTGATTTCGCTCATGGTATTGGGAGGTACTGTTACGCTTGCTATATGGCTTTCAGCACGCAAAATCAAAAAGATGGATCCTATCACAGCCTTGCGATCTGGAATCCAAACACATAACTTTAAACGCAACCATATTCCGCTTGAAAAAACAAAAGCGCCTCTCAATTTCGCACTCGCGCTTAAAACAACGCTTTCGGGAATGAAGTATAATGTAACTGTCTGCGTCACAATGCTGATTCTATCACTTGCCGTTGTTTTTTCTGGGTTGATGCTTGAGAATGTCATAACAGATATGACGCCGTTTTTAAATTTGATTGTCGGAGAAACAGCAGATAGCTGCATTAATGTGCAAGTCGAAGCGGAAGACAATTTTTTACGAGAAATGAATGCGGATATCCGTGTAGAAAAGGTTTATCCGTATACTTCTTTGAATGTATCACATGTAGGTGGAGCAGAACTTATGGCGACGCTTTGCGATGATTTTTCAAAGACAAATAATCAGAATGTTGTATTCGATGGGAGATTTCCTCAATATAATAATGAAATCACGATCGCCGCAAAGTACGCAAAAGAAAATGGCTTTAAGATTGGAAAAGAAATAGAAATCACAGTAAATGGAAAAGGGAAAGATACCTGATTTGTGGCTTTACCCAGATTTCCAATAATCTGGGTAGAGATTGCCTGTTTACCAGGGCGGGGTATGAACGGTTGGGAACACTCTTAAATATAAGCTATTACATCAATTTTACCGATGAAATCAACATTGATGCTTTTAATCTAGAAATGGAAGAGAAATTTGATGGTAGTATCAACACAGCAATCAATGTGGATGCGATCATAAAAGTTTCAGCAGGAGTATACTCCTCACTTATGACAATTATGGATTTGTCAAGTTTTTTGTGTAAGTTTTTAAAAAAATATTTTGGGGAGGAAATCCTCCCCAGTCTTATTCCTAGATACTATTTTAAGTTAATTTGTTAAAGCGTCTTTCACAAGTCCTTCCATTTCATCGTTTAATTCACGGGCTTCCTGGTAAGCAGAAATTAATCGCTCATACGCTTCGCCGAGTAGTCCGGCCTCTTCTTCCTGATCAGCAGCGTCCAGCATTCTTAAACGATGATCTATGTTTTCCCACTTTTCATGAAGGGTCATTTTCAGAATCCTCCATTCTCGTATTTACGGATCCGTTCCTGGATTTTTTCATCCATATCCAGCTAGTTTCGGACAAATGCCCAGTTGCTTTGCGGGCGTTTGTTCCATTTCTTGTATAACTCGCTGATTCGTAAATACAGCAGTTTCAGCAACGCATTTTCGTTTGGAAAAGCTCCTTTTTTTATCACTTTGCGGAAACTTGAATTGACGCTTTCTACTGCGTTTGTGGTATACAGGATTTTTCGTACCGCACTTCCGTAGCTGAAAAGCTGTGCTACATGCTACCAGTTCCGCACCCATACATCGACGGCTCCGGGATATTAGCTCCACGCTTGGCGAAAACGTTTAAATTCGGACTCCGCCGCTTTCAGGCTGGCCGCCCCATAAACCTTTTTTAGTTGGGCTGTAAAGCGCTTATAATCTTTGTTGGGAACATATTTAATAGAGTTCCGAATCAGGTGAACGATGCATCTTTGTACCGCCATATGCGGGAAAATTGCTTTTGCTCCTTTTTCCAGTCCGCTTACACCATCCGTAGAAAGAAACAGGACATCTTCCACTCCGCGATTTTTTATCTCATCGAAGATCTGCATCCATTGATGTTTACTTTCCGACTCGCTCAGCCACAAACCCAGAATATCTTTTTGCCCATCTACATCATATCCAAGAATGACATAGACTGCGTAATTCTTTGTTTCGTAATCTTTTCGGATTGCAACATACAGGCAGTCTACAAACAGGAAGGTATAAAATCGCTTTAATGGGCGGTTCTGCCATTCTTCCAGCTGTTCCAGAACGCTGTCCGTAATCTCTGAAATTATTTCATGGGAGATTTCAAATCCGTAAATATCCTCAATCGTATCTGCAATGTCACGCTGGCTCATTCCTTTGGCGTACATAGAAAGTACTTTGTCCTGAATATCAGAGACATCTCTTTTTCTTTTCGGTACAACAACTGGTTCAAAAGCGCCTTCCAGATCGCGTGAAACCTCGATCGGGACATCGCCGACCGTTGTTTTCAATGTTTTTTTGGTATAACCGTTTCTCCGATTGGCAGTTTCTTTTTCACCGCGTTCGTTATTGGAATAGCCCAGATGGCTGTTCATTTTCCCCTTCAGCATTGCTTCAAACATGGGACCGAAAATATCTTTCAGCGCATCCTGCATATCCTCTACGCTTTTGGGCTGGTACTGGTCGAGGATTGCCTGCGCCAGCTGTCTGTTTGGTGTTGCTTCTTTTTTTCTTCTTGTCATAGTGAGTGTGTTCATCCTTTTTTCTAATCCTTTCCTGTTATCTTAACACACTCTATTAAAGCAAACAAAGTGCGTAAGTTTTGAAATTTACTTTTCTCAACTTACACTCTTTATTTTACACCTCTCAGTTTGAAGGTTTATTTTTATAGCTAAAAAAACTTCCCCCTCAAAAAGCAGTTCTTCGTCAAATAACGAACAATTATCTAAAAGAAAATAATGTAAAAGTAAAAAGCGGTACAGCAGTAATTCCATCATACAATATATGATGTCTATTATCCTGAAAGGTACTCTAAATCAGGAAATGGCTGAAGAACTGATAGATACTGCTTCTCTCTAATTCCTCTGTCTGCTTTTCTAACCTAATCTTTTCTAATAAGCAGGAATTCTCTCCTTCTCTTAATGAATTTTTCTTCTATTTATTACTTTTACACTTTTGGTCCTCGTATCATTAATACCGAAATAGGATTCTCCATCGACGCACCAATCATATACTCATCTGATGCTGCAGGTATGAAAAACTGATCATTTCTTTTCAGCGTATATTTCTTAGTCGGGCTCTCCAAAACACCATCTCCAGAAAGAACATAGAGACAAGAAAATACATCAGCCCCTTTCAAATGACATTTTTCATTAATTATTAATTTTTCAAATTGAAAGCAAGGTGTTTCTTGATAATTAATAATCTGCTGTTTTATCCCAAATTCAGTTCTCATTTCTTTTACTTGCATACAATATTTTGCTTTAACTTCATCTAGTGTCATCCCTTGATATTCGAAACATTCAAACATTTTTTCAAAGCCTAATCCCTGATGACACATACTATCTGCGATTTCAAATCCAGATGGCGTAATTTTTTCTACTCGAATTGTATAATCTGTTGGCTCCTGGACTTCTATGATCATACAACCTCTTCCAATTGCATGCGGAACTCCACCGTTTACTAAATAAGTTTCTCCTGGCTGCACTTCAATACGATTTAACAGTGACAACATTTCTTTGATATTTTGCGTTTCAAAACAGGTCTTCCACTGCTTTTCATCAATACCTTCTTTAAATCCAAGATAAATACAAGGCTTTTCTTCCATATCATTTCTTGTATTTAAAATATGCCAGCTCTCTGTTTTTCCAAATTGACTATGAAATAATTTTTCAGCCTTTATCTTATTAGGGTGTACCTGAATTGTCAGCCTTTCCAGACTATCAATAATCTTAATCAGAACACCTGTTGAATTTCCCCATCTCTCTACATGCGATTTTCCCAACATTTCTTCTGGATATTTTTCAACCAGTGCCTTAAAAGATATTTCTGGAAATTCCTCCAATTTGCAAAGTCCTTCTTCAATCTCTTCTCTTCCAGCATTCCTGGCTTGAGTCATAGAATACATCCATTCTTCTGGAAAATGATTATCCTCTGCCTGAAAATTTCCGTGCAGTTTTCCGATTTCCCTTCCACCTATATAAGTTCTCCAGACACGCTCTCCTGTTAGTTTTATTGGCTCTTTTGTCAGTTTCTTCATTATCATATATCTCCGCTTTTCATCTGTAAATTCCCATAGATTCAAATAAAATCGAATCTATGGGAACGATAAATTTAGTGCAATTCCCACACCTTTTCTTCTGTTCCGTTCTTAACCTTTACCGTAATCACATAGGTTTCTGCATCCACATGAATTCCATATAAATTTGATTCGCTTTGAACAGTCAACATATGATCTTTCCAGTCCACGGCTGTTTTATTTCCCTCAAAAGTGAAGCATTCTACAAATACCTGAGCTTTTTCTTTACATCTGGATTCTGTAGCCAGAGTCTGTATATAAGAACGGCAAACTTTATCTGGCTCCTGCGTCGTCATGACTGCCACAATATCCTGACTATAGAATTTATCCTGAATTCCTTTATCGGAAAATACATGATATCGGATATTGCCAGATTCCATTACATATGTATAACTTCCATCTCCATTCTTTTCTGCTTTTCTGTCCGTATTAGAAATAATCGTATAAATATGCGTATCCTCACTTCTACATACATCTACAAAAGCCCAAAATGTCAGACCATCTGTAAATAATGTTCTGCTTACCTCTCTCATTTTGAGATCTTTTGGATAAACGCCAGCTGTTTCTCCTTTGTATATCACAATCGAACCATCCTGCTTAAAGAATGTCACATCTCCACAGTATGTTTTTTCAATCTCCTCGCTGCTTTCCTGCTTCAATCTCATTTCCACACTACTCATGTAGACATCATTCACATCCTGTGCATCAGTATATTTTTGATCAACCAAAATGACATTATGGTTATCCGGCATGATATTTCTGTTATATCCATCTTCACAGGTCAGAAATTCCCCACCTCTTGCAAAAATATAAGACAGGTTGTCTGGATGGTGATGAGAAAGCGCAAGACCATCAATTCCTTCCTCCCTGTGTAACTGCCAACCCTTTTTCCACTGTTTCTTTCCACCAGGGTGTCCACATTTAATCGTCAGCACCTTGCCATCTCTCGCCCAACTGTCACGAATCATCAAGAGTCCAAGATCTTCAAAAAATCTGGTCAGTGGAAGCTCTTTTAATTCTTTTTCTTCTACTGTCGAATCGTACCATAAAAATTCAAAAACTGCTTCCGGAAGAATCCCTGGTTTTACTTTACTTTCTTCTGCTTCTTCCATAAGGAATTCATTGAGAACCAAGTTTCCAAATGTCTGTGCGTACCCGTCTCCATATTCCGCCGCAACTTTATAATACACACACGGAGTATGTCCACTATGTCTGTCATGACAGTCACCAAAATTCATCTGCAGTCTATAATCTCCACTGGATTGATACAAACGATAATAGAATGTATTTTTAAGGTAATCGCATGTTTTAAAGTAATCAATCCCTTCCTGCTGCTTTAACAGATGTGCATAAACAAATAACCACATCCCGCCATATCTCCAATATACAACACCTTCATAGTTAGAACCGTCATCTGCCATATAAGAATATACTCTGCTAAAATTTTCTTTTGCCATCTCAATATAATCTTTGGCATGTTCATCTTCTCCTTGCAGTACATACCCAGCTGTTGCCAGACCATTTAAATTGATCCAGTTATGATTCTGATAATAATTGGTAGACCAATCTGTTCCATAAGTTTCTTTTCGATAATCGTAGATGATCTTCGCATGATGTTTGATCTTTGTCGCAATCCTGATTCTTTCTTCTTCATTTAAATATGGCTTTAACCAATCATATCCCAAGGATAAGCCAAATAAAATCCATGAAGCAGATAAATCCACATTTACCAGATGTGCATTCCCCCACTTTTCATAAGACAATACGGTGTTCATGAAACGCTTCGCTTCATTCAGATATTTTTCCTTTTTGCTCAAACGGTATGCCAATGCAAGATTTGCGATAGCAATCCCCATATAAGTACTGCTTTTCTTTGGGTGCTCTGCAGGAAGTACCATAGTCTCATAGCTGTCAGCATGTTCCAAAAGCCTTATGTACTGTTTTTTTCTCTTATTTTCAATCTCCTCAATATATGGATCTAATTCACCAATAAATACTAATTTACTCATACTGTATTTTCCCATCTCTCTTCTACTTATAATAGGACATATCAAATCTCTATGTCTTGTCTTAAATCAGTTTCCACTGTTCTCCCGCAAGAACAGATGTTGTTTTTCCGTTAATAGTAACTGTATATACAACGCCATCCTCAGAAACTATCTTTTTAAATTCCGGAATATTTTCTACATTTACCTTTCCTTTTATCGGGAATAATAAAGTTTCAAATACAACAATTCCAGGTCCGGATAAACATACATCTACTTCTGGTGCTGGTACCAAATAATCGTATGACGGACAGTTCCAACCTTTAAACGGCTCCTCACTACCACAATAGTACTGCGTTTTTGGCTGGTTTAACTGTAGCATTATAAGGTTTGCATCTTCAAATGTAGAAAAATAACCCATTTTGCATTTTTCCATGCTTCCTTCTGCCATATGCCATGTCTGTGTATAAATATGTTCTTCTTTACTGTTCATCGTATCACGAACGATAAAGAATCCTTCTTCTTTGACAAAAAATACTTCTCTTGTGTGTGTAACATCTGGTGCAAGTGCCTCTTTATTTGCTACACTTCCAAATTCTTTGGAAACCGTCTGTGTTTCACTAGTCTTTCCATAACCGCTTGCAAAAGTTCCTTTTGCATAATCAAATGCTTCCGTCATAATCATAAATCCGTCTGCATCCCCTGGCATCTGTCCCATATCATCACAGATCACACTATTATATGATGGGGTATTTCTAAAATATTGTGCACGAGATAACCAGGAAATTCCCGGACTTGTTGTATAACGCCAGCGCCCACTATTCACCAAAAGATTTCTTCCATATGCAGATATTTCCAGACTTAATTGGTCTTCATTCATATGGTTGATTCCCCATGGTCCCATATCAAAGCTGGCATAAAGTGCATTAGCACTCCAATCAGAACGCATAACAGCCAATTTTGCATCTGGATAGAAATATGATACATGTTCCGGTGCTTTTCCTTCGTTTCCGTTACTTAAGCGATAATCCACAACCTCTTCATCAATAATTTCTTTTAATAATGCTAACTGCATTTGATGCCTGGTAGTCACATTAGAGTCATTTGTTACTGGAAGAGAATAATCTGGTTTTTGCTGATAATATTCTGCCCACGCTGCTCGATAAATTGCATTTTTATATGCCTCTGGAAAAATATCTTCCATTCCATTATTCTTAGCTACCTGATAAAAAGCAAAGAAATTTCTCATTGCGATCCAGTGATATGCACCCGACATCTCTCTTGTATAACCATCGGCACTGAACTGCTCATCAATCTTAGACATCAAAATCTCTACTGCATATGCTCTCCATCTTTCTGCTTCTGCAAATTCTGGGTAGAAAATACTGAGTACTCCAAGCC
>JAHHTO010000257.1 GCA_020024595.1 Schaedlerella sp. | reverse complement strand
CATTTAAGGTTGATTTGCGGTCAGAATATCGGGTCTGTATTTGATATTCTGGCTGTGAATTTACATGATAGTATGATAAGTATAACTCGGTACGGATGGGAAGGAATGAGCATTCATAATATCTCTGGAACATTGATTTTTTCACGTTTGTGTGATATACTGAAATGCAGTAAGGAGGGCGAAAATATGGCAGTGAGCTATAAAAAGCTGTTTCATTTAATGATTGACAGAGGTATGACCAACGCAGACTTGATGGAGCAAGCTGGATTTAGTGCGAACATCATTACAAGATTGAAGCGTGATAACTATCTGTCCCTTAATACTATTGAAAAGATTTGTAAAACGCTTGATTGCGGAGTTGACGATATTTTAGAATTTACTGATGAGGAGAAATAAAAATGGCATTAAAAGCAACTGTTAAGTCGATAGAGCCGAATATCGCTGATTTAGCGAATGGTTGGCTTAGATCGTATAGATTAGATTATAAATTAGAGCAGGAATCCCTGAATACGGAAATTGATACAGCTCTTAACGATTACTTTTCAAAAAATGGAGGTGTTGGTGGAAATAGACCTGATGCAAAACTTTTGCTTCAAGACAAAGCTTTGAGTTATTACCCCATTTTGATTGAGTACAAAGGATACAAAGATAAGTTGGTAAAACTCAATAGCAGTGGACAGGTTGACAATAAAAATACCAAAAACGAGCCTAACTTCAAGAACATAAATTCCTATGCAGTAAACGGTGCAGTCCATTATGCGAACGCATTACTTCATCATACAAGTTATACCGACATTATTGCTATCGGAATGACTGGATATAAGGACGACAACGGAAAAATTCATTATTCTATTGGCGTTTATTATGTTTCCAAGAGCAACTTCGGTGTTGGACAAAAAGTTGGTGAATACTCAGACTTCTCCTTTCTCAAAAAGGAGAATTTTGATAACTTCATCGAGAAAATTAAAAACTTGCAATTATCACAAGATGAAATTGACAGGTTAAAAGAGCAGAGAGAAAAAGAAATTGATTCCAGCTTAGTTAAGCTGAATAATGACATTTACCAAAATGAAAAAGGTCTGGGAGAAAATGATCGAGTATATCTTGTAGCCGCTTCTATTATTGCAACACTCGGTATTCCTGGAAAGGTAGCTCCACTTGAAAAGTCTGAGCTTAAATCATCATCAGAAGAAGGAAATACCGATGGTGATATTATTGTAAGAAAAATCAAGGCTTTTCTAAATGAGAAGAAGTTGCCAAAAGAAAAGAAGGAATTAATTGTAAGAACTTTGCAGAACACACTTACTACTGAAAACATCAACAGAGTTGAGAATGGTGAAAGTCAACTAAAGCGTGTGTTTACGAAAATTGTAGATGATTTGGGTATTTACTATAAAATTGGTTTGACTACGGATTTTACAGGGAAATTGTTCAACGATAAGCTGAACGATGTAGTTCTTACACCGGCGTATGTTGCCAAGCTTTTGGTAAAACTCGCAAGAGTCAACAAAGATTCTTATGTATGGGATTTTGCAACTGGTTCAGCCGGTCTGCTTGTAGCTGCTATGAATGAGATGTTGATTGATGCAAAAAACACAATCACTTCCCCTGATGAATTGGCGATGAAAGCAGTGCATATTAAAGCAGAGCAGCTACTCGGTTTGGAACTGCTACCAAGTGTTTATATGCTTGCTGTGTTAAACATGATTTTAATGGGAGACGGCAGTTCTAATATTTTGAATAAAGACTCCTTGAGAGATTTTGATGGTAAATACAGCTACGGCAATACTGAGGCTGATTTTCCAGCAGATGCTTTTATTTTGAATCCACCTTATTCTGCACCGGGAAATGGAATGAATTTTGTTCAAAAAGCTCTTGGTATGATGAATAAGGGATATGCTGCAATCATCATTCAAAGTTCGGCTGGTTCAGGAAAAGCTACGGAATACAACAAATGTATTTTGAAGAAAAATACTCTCTTGGCAAGTATTAAAATGCCGATAGATTTGTTTATTGGAAAGTCAAGCGTTCAGACACATATTTATGTATTTCGTGTAGGTGAAGCACATCAAGCGGATGATATTGTGAAATTCGTTGATTTCTCCAATGACGGGTATACCCGTTCTAATCGTAAGAAAGTGAAAGCAAGCAGCAATCTCAAAGATGTGGATAGAGCAAAGGAAAGATATGCCGAGCTTGTTGATTTGGTTCGCTTTGGTAAAAGCAAATTGAATCTCTACACCGAAAAAGAATATTACGAGGGAAACATTGACCCAGAGAATGGAAATGACTGGAATCAGACAGCACCAATTGATACAAAGCCTACCTTACAAG
>JAHHTO010000256.1 GCA_020024595.1 Schaedlerella sp. | reverse complement strand
GCAAGAAGGTTCCGTTCCGGCTCAAGAATCTGCCAAACTATATTTCTATAGAACTACAGTTGATTGGTTACACATTTTCCTACGTTGCCAGCCGATTCTATAAATAGCCTGTAATTAATGGCACAGAAACAATTTCTGTGCCATCAATTTTATACACATATTTTAGAAAAGCTTTTCCGGATAAAGACCCGCATCCACAAGACCTCTCACCGCAGAAACGACACTGTCTTTATCTTCTTTATATGTCACACCAAACCATTTATCTTTTGATCCAAGTACCTTTACCGCAATTTTCCCCTCTTGCAGAAGTCCGCCGATAATGGTCGGCAGAAGGTATTCTGTTTTCAGATTGCCCACTTCAATATCTGAAAGAAACTTCTCAAATCCACTTTCCAAAACTTGGAAAAAGTCTGGGCGAAGCCCCCACATATTCATAGAAACTACAGATTCCATATCCGCCTCTATTTCTTGTTCTCCATCACAAATCAGCGCACCGCCGTTACGCTTTTCAATTCCGTGCGTCTCAACAACATCTGTCAGCATACTATTGCCATCTACATGGCAAATCCCTCTGGTAACACCGCCATGATCGCTCAATGTATTCTTCAGCACAAATCCCACCATACAGATTTCCATTTTTTCGGCTTGCTTTTCTTCTGTCAGATAACGGTAGGCTTCTGCGTATGCCTCTTTCCCATAATAATCATCCGCATTAATCACAAGGAATGGAGTATCCACTACATCTTTGCAACATAGAATTGCCTGTCCCGTTCCCCATGGCTTTGTTCTATCCTTGGAGCGTTCTGCATATTGCTCCGGAAGATCATCTATTTCCTGATATGCATATGCAGTATCCACAATCTGCTCAATTCGATTTCCGATTACTTCCTTAAAATCCTTTTCAAGATCTTTTCGGATGACAAATACAACTTTATCAAACCCAGCTTCCATTGCATCGTAAATGGAATAATCCATGATAATTTCCCCGTTCGGTCCTACCGGTTCCAGCTGTTTGATACCTCCTCCGAATCGACTTCCGATTCCTGCAGCCATGATCACCAGTGTTGCTTTGCTCATTTGTACTTCCTCCCTTTGCCTTCTATTCTCCAAGACCATCTTCTACAATCTGAACCATGGTTCTTAGCGCTTCTTCTTCGTCCTCTCCATCACAGGCGATAGTAATCTTATCACCGCTTTTGATACATGAGCCAAGAACCCCCAAAACACTCTTCGCATTTGCATGAATCTCCTGACTCTGATTCTTCCTCTCGATGGTAATCTTGCATTCAAACTGCATTGCAGTTTTGCAAAAGATTCCTGCAGGCCTTAAATGCAGCCCTGTCGGATTCTTGATTACAACCTGTTCCCTTACCATTGGGGAATCCCTCCTATTCTTTTGTTTTTTCAACAGTATCTTTTTCTGCTGTTTTTTCTGTCAGTGTAATGCTGACCACCGGACTTTCTGTCAGTATCACCTTCGAATCCACCTCTATATTAACTGGTATTTCATAAGTCCCCGGTGCTGTATACTCCCGCAGATCAATAGACGCTGCATTCTGAATATCTAGCTTTTCCAGCAGTTCTTCTTTCCCTGTAAAGTGTATTTCCAAATCTCCTGTTGTTTCCATTGTCACACTGAGTCGTTCATCCAGATTATTAATTCGAACCGCTCCCACAGGAAGTAATAGTGTTCTTGTACCTTCCTGTTCTACCATAACCGTTACAATCACGTTGCTTGCAGTCTCGTTTCCCAGCTTCACTCCTTCCGGAAGATAGGGAGAAATATCAATCGTATATTCCTTTTTTGACTTTGCTCCACTGATATTGATCTCACTTGCTGGAATTTCAATGGAATCGAGATCTTCTAGCACTTCCTTTGTTCCGTATACTTTTACTCGATCTGGCTCATTGCTCAACCCTGTACATCGATACCCTGTTGCCGGTGTCCCAGATACATTAAATTCCAGCCCTACCTCCTTCGAAGGCAAAACCTGAACATTGACACTCACACCTTTATCTCCTAGATTATTCCGTAAAGAACTCTGATCCATGGCGTTTCCATTCCCGTCAAATATAATCAATTCTGCGTCCAGAACACAATCTTCCGACCTGCCGTTCACATCGATTCTCGCAACAACTCTCTGGATATCTTCAATCGCACTCTTAGAACCACTGATTTGAATCCGCTCCGGATTCACAGTCATTTCTCCCAGTTCATATCCGTCTCTTACCTTATTCACTGTCGCAACAGAAATCGGAAAACTCTTGTTACTCACATCTTCCACACGCACCAAAACATTATTTGGAGTCGTCTCTGCCGTCACTTCCAGACTATTCTCGTAA
>JAHHTO010000255.1 GCA_020024595.1 Schaedlerella sp. | reverse complement strand
AATTCAGATGATCAGCTTGCAGAGGATGCACTTAAATATGTTGCAGATGGATTCCGAGAAGATGTTTCTGTGATATGCGGTGATTGCCAATGGGTGGACGAAGCGAATCATCTGGAGTATATCAGAAAGTCGAAGATGGACCTCGATAAACTGAAATACGCAATGGTTTTGATGCATCCTACATGTTTTGTGCGTAAATCTGCATACGACCGGTTTGGAGTATTTGATGTAAACCTGCATTATGTCATGGATAAAGATCTCATGGCCAGATTCTACAGAAATGGGGCTAAGTTCAAGTATCTTCCCCATGTATTGGCAATTATGTATGCAGGTGGAGCCAGCGATGAAAATACCGACAGAGTCTATAAAGAAGGGGTTACTGTAGCTGTCCGCAACGGCGTTTCGCACTGGAAGGCAGAAGCGAGAAGATACATGTTAAAGACTAAATCTTATGTAATCAGTAAAATTAAGCAAACTCGATATGCCACAAAAATCTATAAAAGTAAACGTGGAGTCTAATTGAGGAGTGAGAAAACAGTACATGAGAATCGAAAAAAGAAAACTTCTCTGGGCTCTTTGTATAGTTCCGTTTTTGAAGCCGGATTGTATTATTGGAACCGTGGCTTCACGGGCATGGAGCATTATGGATGATATGGTGTTTGTTGGAATGGCACTGTATCTGCTATACAAGATTGTGCTGAACAAGCATAAGATTATAGGAATTTCTTTGCTAATCTCTGTTTTTTATTTTGCACAGGTAATATCTTCGTATGCAAATGGGCTGCCTGTATACCTTGATGTCAATACATTCCTGCGGTATACGCTCCTTGTGGTGACGGCTTCGCTTTTTCTGATTGACGGAGAATGGAGTTTTGTTAAATTCCTGTATGATCTCTTTAAACTTATCATTTTCTTAAATTTTATATCAGTTATTCTGTTTTACAATAAGGGTATCAACAAAGACTCATATAATACTCCAATCTATTTCTGGAGCACGAAGAATCACATTATCAGCATAACTTTAGCAGCATTGCTCTTAGGAGAGATTTTGCATTACCTCGTGATGATTCCGGCGAAGAAATATCATAGGTTTGTAGTCGTAGCTTCTCTGAATGTGTTTTTGATGAAGTCTTCCACCGCAATTATCGCATTATGCAGTTATTTTCTGATTGTATTGGCAGCGAAGTATTTAGATCCCCGAAATAAGGTCTTTACGGTTAAAAATACACTGATTGCCGGAGTAATTATACAGTTTCTAATCGTAGTTGTCAGAATACAGGACTTACTTGCACCTGCTATCGAAGCACTGTTCCATAAAAATGCTTCTCTTACCGGACGTACAGGCCTGTGGGATCAGGCGTTTAAAATGATCGGTTCGAAACTGTTGTTAGGATATGGAAATCCGTTGGCTAAAGGAGTTAGCGGATGGCTTACAATGGTAAATTGGAATGCAGCTACCAATACGTTAGATCCTGTGTATTATGTTGCCCACAATCAGTTCCTTGAAATTTTCCTGAATGGTGGCCTGACCAGAGTGGTTCTCCTCTTACTTGTTACAGTGATTTCAGCAAAACAAATTTCACGGATAAAAGATAAGCAGATATTGGGCTACATTGCGGGAGCTACCTTTGCTTTCCTGATTGTTGCAATTACCGAAGTCGTTTATCCGTACCCACCGTGCTATTTGTTACTGCTTTCTATTTTGTGGATGTCAAAAGAATTGAATAAGTATTTAGATAACCATGATACGAGGGGGTTAAAGAATGTCTGATGTCAAGATTACAGTTGTAACAGCGGTATATAATGGGGAAGAGTACATTGAAAAGTGTATTCAATCCATTATGAATCAAACGTACAAGAATTTTGAGCATATTATTATGGACGGCGGTTCCACAGATGGGACTATGGACATTATCAGAAAATATGAGGGGAAATATGATCTCAAAGTTTTTTGCCAAAAAGATAACGGAATGTACGATGCGATAGCAACGGGATTTGAGAAGGCTACCGGAGATATCTTCTGCTGGCTGAATTCAGATGATATGTTTTTTCCATGGGCTTTTGAAGTGATGGCCACAGTTATGAAAGACAGTTCGGTTCAGTGGTGTATGGGATTTCCCACCTATTGGAATGAAACCGGTATCAACAGATGTCAATATCGTATTTCGGCGTACAAAAGGAAGAATATTGCAAAGGGATACCACGATGGTCGTACGCTCCCGTTTTTGCAGCAGGAATCTACATTTTGGACAAGAGAACTCTGGCATAAGGCAAACGGCAGTTTGATCAGAAATTATAAAATCGCTGGCGATTATCATCTTTGGAAAAGTTTTGCCCAATATGAGACACTAT
>JAHHTO010000254.1 GCA_020024595.1 Schaedlerella sp. | reverse complement strand
TCGATGGTGATGGTCAGCATATACTGACCGCCTTCTTTTTCAAACTCCACATCCCAGAGGGTAACACCAACCTGCTCACATAGCGGCAGTGCCATTTCCTCTACTCTGCGGATGAGCTCCTTTGTCTGCATGCCTACCTCCTGATTCACGAAACGCAATAAGAAAGAGTGGGTCGCCCCACTCTTTAAAATCACATCATACTTTACTTTTCTTAGTATACCATCTTTTTGCCCCTGATGCAAGTCATCTGCAAAATTTTTTATCTGCTTACAGCCATTTCCAGACCATTCTGCTAGGTGTTACGGAGAAAAATGCAGATTAAAAAGGCGTCTTGCCATATTTCGGGCTGTCTCCAAAGCGGTTTGCACCTGTGCTGTCCATGAGCAGCAGTACAAACACAAGGATGCCGCCAAATGGAATGAGGGCGATGAGCAGCCACCATCCGCGCCAGTTGATATCATGCAGACGGCGCACCGATAGGGCAATGCCTGGCAGCGCGCTTACAACCGTATAGACAATCCCTCCATAGGGAAAAATTTCCATCAAAAGAGCGACCAGAAAATTCACGATCACAGCACCCCAATAGGATGTGCGGCGGGTACGCCCGGAAAAATCAAAAGTATGTGTCCACATTTCCGCAAATGCGCGAATGGGGTTAGTTTCCATTTCCTGATTCTCCTTTTTCGTCCATACTTTCCGATTTTCATTCGGATTCAGAATGCTGCACTTCACAAATACAAAGATGCCAATCAACCATTCAAAAATGTTGATTGTTATGTTACATGCTATCCTATCTGATGTGCGTGTTTCATA
Organism: Schaedlerella sp.; assembly: GCA_020024595.1. Classification (GTDB taxonomy): domain Bacteria; phylum Bacillota; class Clostridia; order Lachnospirales; family Lachnospiraceae; genus Schaedlerella. Next base: position 1,544 of record JAHHTO010000254.1, on the reverse strand, counting down.
TCATCATTCCTGTTTACTAAGTGTATCATACGAAAACCTTTTTTAGCAAGACTCTCTACATAAAAACAGGGCACTGTAAAACAAGTCTTTTGAAAATTTATCCCAATATTTTAGTGGAAGAATCCACATTTGTTTGTGATTTCTCTCGCTATTTTCAACTCAAAACATTTACTTGTATTATCTATTCATTGTAAAATAGATACTTTATAATCCAATATCACCGCTAATATTATTTCAAAAAGGTATTATATATATAAATGAAAAGGCAGGAGGTGTACAAAAACTCATTTTTCTGAAAAACACCAAAATAAAATCCAGCAGAAGGCATGGTTTCTCCCATGCCTTCTGCTGGATTTTTTAACAATATTGAATGGTAAATTTTAGATCAGGGGACTTTTTGTACATCCCCTTTATACCTGATTATTGGGATGCAGAATAATCTATAATAATCTTTTTACATTGCGGACAGCAGTAAGCTTTTACAGCAACACCAGAAAATACGCCACCTCCAGATGCTAATATAATTGAAGAATTGCTGAATGAAGAAAGAGCAGCTATCGGTTGCTTTTTTTTAATCCATGCAATATTGTCACGACATTGTATATATCCTAAATCCAGTTCATTACTACAATAAGGGCATTTCTTACTCATGATAAACGGTCTCCATAAGATTTGTATCTAGTATATAGTGGTATTGCTTGATATAATGAGAATTATTTCCATTGCTCAGTCAATCTATGTTGAGTGACTTTATGATTCATAGAATCATCTGCAATGAGCAATCACCAATCATTGTTTTACGCTGTCGGATATCAGCTGAAAGTTCGGCTGCAAAGGCCAGTCGATACCTTCTTTTGTAAATACAGGTGTATACTCCTGTGTTTCAAAGTCGAAATAGTAGATCCCTGTATCTTTCTCTGCGGCTTCCACACCTGACTTATCTTCATTCCACAAGAAACAATAGATGCCCTTGCCATCTTCTGAAAAACAGCGTTCCTTTGAAATATCTTGTTTTGACTCAAATAAAACTTCCTTTGTTTGTGCATCGATCAGTTTATCTAAAGAATCATACTGTATAAAGAGTTTATCATCTCTGGCACACAGTCCAGAAATGCTGCCCTTCTCCTGCCGCAGGATCTCGCGTCGATCTGCAAAATCATAGTTATAGGAATAGAGGGTATAGGCAGGCGCAGGGCCATCCGTGCGCATAGACTGATATTCCGCCTCATCATCAAACACAGCAGCATAGACACGTTTCTGCAAACGGTCAACACAAATCTCTCTTGTCGTCAGAGGCGCGGGTTCCTTCCAATATTGAACCTCTTTTGTTTTGGGATTGAGTTTTCCCAGCGCAAGCAATCCGTCTCTTCTTGCCCCCAAAAAGAACACTGTATTTTCATCTATGGGAATGATATCATTTACAGCGATCAGGTCATCTGTCAGCATGGTATCCGTGTTTGTCGTGAGATTATGTACAAAGATTTGGTCATTTAAGCTCTCCTTTCCAGAGGAAGCGTCCGAAAGCTCCTTGGAATAATAAACAC
>JAHHTO010000253.1 GCA_020024595.1 Schaedlerella sp. | reverse complement strand
ATGCAAGAGGAAAATTGTCCTGTATCATCTTAACGAGCATCCCCTTTGGATAGCCACAGCTGCAAAAGGGGGAGTTTTTAGGGAAGACCCTAATACCCAAATTCTTCGTAAAACAGAAAAAGCAGGTGCCGGAATTCTCCGACACCTGCTTTGCTAATTATAAAAATTTATTTGTTGTTTTGAAGGAAAGATTTCTGATAAATACATTATCATGGGGCAGAGATATCCACCAACGGTGGACTTGTTACTTGCCAAAGCGTATAGATCGTAATTCTCCTACACCCTAAAGTCATGGATTTAATTTATAACTTATAATAATCGATAAGTCTATTTTTAATCTCTTCTTCCAGCTGGGTGTAATTCCCATCAAATCGTATTTGCTCATACATTCTGATGTTAGATGGTGTATGTTGCTCCGCCTCAGCACCCGTACCATTATGTATCAATATTAAATCTTTATGTAATCCCATGGCATATCCGATCTCGTGTGGGACATTGAGCCGTCCGCTGCTTAAATCAGCGATAATGAGGCCAGATCTTTCAATATCTTTTAGAACGCGATCTGAGATTTGTCCTGTAGCGCCTTCTTCATGCTGGTCTACTCGGAGTAAGCGCAGAGAACATTTCTTTTCACGATTCACGCTTTCTATTGCTCTGCGAATTGTACTTTCGTTTTCATCATACTTACGATCAAAACAACGAGACATAAAAATAGTCTGTTCAGTAGATAGAACATATTTATCAAATATGGCACGAATGCAGTCTGCATTTGCTGCAGCATGTTGTTCATCATCGTATTGTGCATTAGTAATGTCATATTTTTTTGCCCATGCAACCAATTGATCTTTTTCTGCGCTTCTTTCAGGATCCAATTCTCCATTTTCAATTTGGAAATACATAAGAACAAGCAAAAACAACAGGCCAGATGCCATTTTGCGATTGGTAGGGGTTATGGTGTCAGCATGACTTAAAGCAGCATTCAGACTGTTTATAAATGCTTCCTGCTGCTCCAAAGTTTCAAGCTGAGTTTCGCATTTTGTCTGTACGTACTCAATCAGATCAACAATTGTGCTTAAAACGTGGTCATGAATCCAATCGATAGATTTCAGTTTTCTAACAGCAAGCGGACTTCCCTTTAATATTTTTCTCGCAAGCAGGTACTGAGAGCCGAATTTTTCCGTCAATTCTCTGTCATTAAAATCCAAACCATCATTCTGTTCCGTTAAAATACTCTTGAGAAGCTCTTCTGATTTTAATGGAACCGCCTTGGAGTTAATGTTATGAAAAATCACTTTTTCATCTTTTAAAGAATCAGAATCTGCAAACAGGATTAAGCAGAAAGGAATAATATATGTACTTGTCATTTGCCCATTGTTAATAAGCTGTTCCACTGCCTGCAGGCGATGATTTCCATCTACTCTTCGAAAGGGTTTCTGTTCATCGGATAACCCTGCTTCGTTCGGAACAGACACCTCATACAGATAGCCGTTATTGACTTTTCTTATCTTTTTAAAGCTAATCCCATCCACATTTGAGCTAAAGCCTTTGCCACTACGAATATCTGCAATTGCGTCTATTTCTGAAGAAGCTCCATCTTTATAGTAATCGTATTTTGTTGTATATGCCAACACAACTTCTGGACTAAAGCTATTGGTTCCAGATGTAATAAAGGCTGCAATCTCTTCTACGTGTGCATCATCAACAGGACGTTGGTAGCCTGGATGTGCATAAGATAATGCAATTATTTCATCGTAACGTGCATATCCTCTGAATGTACAGGTTCCTCCAAAAGATTCGCTTAAAACGCCCTCCAATCGAATCATTTCCAATACCCTTCTCTCTATTTTTTAGGCCCCTATAGCCTCAACATTTATCCGGTATTCCGAAGTTGCCGGGTGAATATAATCTTATTCACCCAGCAATTCTTTCTCAAATTGTTTTCTGGCTTGCTGCCAATTTTGTTCAGCTTCTTCACGCAGGCGCTTTGCCTTATTTAATGCTCCAAACACTTGGTCTGCTAACTCCACCTGTACTTCATAGGGAGGCAAAACAATCGGAAATTTCTTCAGGAATGTATCCGGCACTCGCTGCTGTCCTGCTGATCCACCAAACATTCCCTGTGCGGCCTCCAGAATTTTTTCATCCGAGAGAATCGTCCATAGATACGGCATATAGATTTCCTTATCCTTCTTCGCTCTGAGCACATGAAATTCGGTAGAACCAAAGCCGATTTCCGTAGGCATGTCTGAGGCGATAAAAGATTTGCCGTTCTGCATACACGGAGTAATCTTTGCCCAAAGCAAATCATTCTTCCGGAAGATTGTAAATCCGGTTTTTACTTCCTCATAATTCCGGAGTTCGAATGCGACTTCATTCGTTTTTTCCGTGACTGCC
>JAHHTO010000252.1 GCA_020024595.1 Schaedlerella sp. | reverse complement strand
GTACGGAATTCGTCACATACACTTTCCACATAATCGATAAATTCTGGGAACTCTAAAGCAAGTTTTAAATATCCTCCGTATCCTATTCTATCGATTGGTTTTCTAAGGATTGCACGTCTTGCTGTTACCCAGTTCACTTTTGCTTCTTTTACTGGATCTCCGCCTTCGTGGAATGTATCCGGGAAGAAATATGGAAGGAATCGTCCCTCTGTATATTTTACATTCGGAATATCGCTGATCAAACGCAATGTAGAACCATTTCCAACACTACCTACAACAGCATCTAAACCAATTGATTTAAACTCTTCCATAAATGGTTCCATACCAATCCAATGATCCCCAAGGAACATCATTGCTTCTTTTCCCATCTCATGTGTGATATCTACCATCTCTTTTGCAAGTTTTGCAACTTCTCTTCTCTGGAAAGCCTGGAAATCTTTAAACTCTTTAGAAGGAATACGATACTGATTGTTCATATAACCTTGGTCAATAATGTATTCTGGTCTGAATTTATATCCAACTTCCTGCTCAAACTGCTCCAAAATGTATGGACTTACTGATGCCGAGTATCCATACCAGTCTACGTATTTTTCTCTTGCAAGTTCATCAAAAATCAATGTGAACTGATGGAAAAATGTCGTATAACGGATAACGTCAATATGTGGATTATCTTCGATATATTTTCTAAGACGTTTCATTGTAAATTCTTTTGTCTTAGGCTGACGTACGTCAAATGTAATCTGTTTTTCCACTCCTTGCCAGTCATTTACAACCGCATTGTACATATGTACCGGATCCCACATAATGTAAGCAAGAAAACTTACTGTATAATCATGGAATGCTTTTGCATTGTGAATTGTAACATCACCTGTTTCTTCACTATAATCCCATTCTGTTGTAGGAACAACTTCTCCTGTTGTTCTATCAATCACTTCCCACCATCTTGTGATATCATCATGGGAGTTTACTTTTAACATATCTGGATATAAATGATCCATCAAATGAATGGCTAATTCTGATTCCACTGCTGTGTGGAATGATGTCATAATGTACATCTGCTGAATCTCATCTGGATTTGCTTTTGCCCACGCATTATCTTTTCTCGTTGTGTAATATGTCGAATACACTTTTGCATCTACATCTCTCAATTCTGCCGGATAATCTGTTCCATCACAGTCGCGAATTGCATCTGCCCCCCAACGTTTTAACAATTCCAGTGTCTCAGGAACTACGTCCACATCTGTAGGAATTGTAACTTTTCCTCTTAACTTTTCGTTCATAACGAACTCCTTTCTTCCTAGCACTCAATTTTATAAAAATAGTATAATTTACTTTCTCTTATAAATCTATTCAATTGTTGCTAGTTTTTTTATTAATATTGTTTTTATAGCAAATTTCTAATAATTATTTGTTTTCCGTAAAATCTTCTATTTGGTAAGTTGATTTTTCCCAAAAATCCGATTATACTTATCATATCAAAAACAAGGTGGAATGAGGCATGAATTATAAAAGTGTTTATTTAGAAGATGATATTTCTGTCCGTGAAATTTTTACAATTCATTATTTTGAATATATGAGCGACTTTTCTTTTCCTGGAGAATCACATGACTTTTGGGAATTTATATGTGTGGATAAAGGTGATGTAAAAATACGCATGGGTGATTCTGATGTTATCTTAAAAAAAGGCGAAGTTGCCTTTCATAAACCAAATGAATTTCACACAGTGGATGCCACCGGTACATCTGCACCGAATCTGGTCGTTATTTCTTTTCGATGTACCAGTGCAGTCATGACCTTTTTCGAAGACAAAATTTTTAAAATCGATGATCTAGAGCGAAATCTTTTGGCTGATATTATTGCAGAAGCCAGAACAGCTTTTAGTGGGCGGCTTGACAATCCTTACCAAACAGAAATGATTCGCGCGGACTCTGTTCCTTTTGGATCTGAACAGCTCATAAAAATCCACTTAGAATATTTCCTAATCCACCTTATGCGACGATATAAACAGCCTTTGATCTCTTCAAACACCTCTGCACTTTCACCTCTGAAAGTGACGAAAGCGAAAAGCGATACAGAAGTATTGAACCGTATCATACAGTACATGGAAATACATTTAAATTCGCGAATTACCATCGAACAGATCTGTAAAGACAACATGATCGGGCGTTCTCAGTTACAAAAATTATTCCAGCAAAAGACCGGATTAGGTATCATCGAATATTTCTCAAAAATGAAAATTGAAACCGCCAAAGAAATGATACGTACTGGGCATATGAATTTTACTCAAATATCAGAGCAACTAGGCTATACCTCCATACACTATTTTTCAAGACAGTTTAAAAAAATTACAGATATGACTCCTTCTGAATATGCTTCCTCTATCAAAGCTATGGCCGAGGGATTTTTTGATTCACACAATTAGGGAGGACTCATTCGATGTCCTCCCTATATA
>JAHHTO010000251.1 GCA_020024595.1 Schaedlerella sp. | reverse complement strand
CATCATAAGTCGGCCATCCTGCTTTGAAGATTGTCTCGCCGTGTCCTAACTGTTCCCACACTTCTTCTGCAAAGTGTGGTGCGAACGGAGAAAGCAGTACTGCGATAGTCTCCAGTGTCTCTTTATCAATTCCACCTGTCTTCTTTGCAAGTTCGATAAATTTGTTATTGTATTCCATGAATCCAGAAATAACTGTATTCAGGCTGAAACTTTCCAAACGTGTTGTGATGTCATACACAAGCTTGTTGCGCAGTTTGATCATTTCTTTCGTCGGCTGTACAGCTACCTCCACGCTGTCCATCAACAAATTCCAGAGACGTTTCAGGAAACGGTTCACTCCGTCGATCCCTCTGTCATCCCACTCTGCATCCAGTTCCGGCGGTCCTACAAAGAGTTCATACATTCTTAGAGAATCACAGCCGTAATTATTGACCAATTCATCTGGAGATACGACATTTCCTTTGGATTTGCTCATCTTGATTCCATTCTTTCCGGTAATCATCCCCTGGTTGAACAACTTATGAAATGGCTCGTCAAAATCTACCACTCCAATGTCATGCAGGAACTTTGTATAAAAACGGGAATACAAAAGATGCAATACCGCATGCTCTACACCTCCGATATACATATCTACCGGAAGCATCTCATCTGCCTTTTCTCTGGATACTAGAGCTTTGTTATTCTTACTGTCTACATAACGCAGGAAATACCATGACGAACCTGCCCATTGCGGCATGGTATTTGTCTCACGTTTTGCAGGTTTTCCGCAGACTGGGCAAGTACAGTTTACCCATTCCTCGATTCCAGCAAGTGGAGATTCCCCGGTTCCAGTTGGCTCGTAGCATTCTACCTCTGGCAATGTAAGTGGAAGTTCTTCTTCCGGTACCGGAACATTTCCACAATCTGGACAATGAATAATCGGAATTGGCTCTCCCCAATAACGCTGACGGGAAAATACCCAGTCACGCAACTTGAAATTCACAGTTGCCTTTCCAATACCGCGCTCTTCTATGATATGAGGAGCTTCTTTTTTCAGCACTGCGGATTCCATTCCATTCCATTCGCCGGAATTAATCATGGTTCCTGAAGCATCTGTATATGCTTCGGTCATATGTTCAATTTCTTTTCCATCTTTTGCAATAACCTGAATGATCGGGATATTGAACTTAGTTGCAAATTCAAAATCACGGTCATCATGAGCCGGCACACACATGATCGCTCCTGTACCGTAATCAGCCAATACATAATCAGACAGCCAGATCGGAGTCTTTGCACCGTTTAACGGGTTGATTGCATAGCTTCCGGTAAATACGCCTGTCTTCTCTTTATCCTGAAGACGGTCTACGTTTGATTTCATAGAAGCATCGTAAATGTATTTCTCTACTGCTTCTTTTGTCTCTTCTGTTGCAAGAGATGCCGCCAGTTCATGTTCCGGTGCCAGTACCATAAAAGTTGCACCGTAGAGAGTATCTGGTCTGGTTGTATAGACCGTAATTTTTTTCTCTCTTCCATCAACCGGGAACTCTACTTCTGCGCCGTAAGATTTTCCAATCCAGTCAGCCTGCATCTTCTTTACTTTTTCCGGCCAGTCCAATTTATCCAAATCATTTAACAAACGGTCTGCGTATGCAGTAATCTTCAACATCCACTGACGCAGATTCTTCTTTGTTACTTCTGCTCCGCATCGCTCACATTTGCCATTGACAACTTCTTCATTTGCCAGACCTGTTTTACAAGAAGGACACCAGTTAATCGGGAACTCTTTTTCATAAGCAAGACCTTCTTTAAACATTTTTACAAATATCCACTGTGTCCATTTATAGAAATTCGGATCTGTTGTATTTACTTCCATATCCCAGTCATAAAGTGCTGCAATTTCATTAATCTGCCTCTTGATGTTCGCAACATTTTCTGCAGTTGATTTTGCAGGATGTACTCCCATCTTAATTGCATAGTTCTCAGCCGGAAGTCCAAATGCATCCCATCCCATCGGATGTACGATGTAATATCCTTGCTGAAGTTTATAGCGACTCCAAACATCAGAAATCACATACCCTCTCCAGTGTCCGACATGAAGTCCATTTCCTGACGGATACGGGAACATATCCAGACAATAATACTTCTGTTTCTTGTTACCATTATCGTCATACTGCGGATTTACCGGATTCTTTTCCCAGTTCTCACGCCACTTTTTCTCAACTGCCTTGTGATTATAGACAATCTTTTGTGCCATGTTGTATTTCCTACCTTTCTTATTTTACCTTTTCCCCTGTGCGAATGCATTTCGTTTTGCACCCTTAGAGGAGCGTTTTTTATTCATAGGAAAGAACCTCCTATGAATCATAAAAAGCCTCTTCGTCTTCTATTGCAAGAGACGAAAAGGCTTTATTTGCGTGGTACAACTCTAATTCATCTGACAAAAGATACATTCTCTGAATCATAATTCTTCCATGTC
>JAHHTO010000250.1 GCA_020024595.1 Schaedlerella sp. | reverse complement strand
TTCCTGGCATCTCTACATCGAGGAATGCAATATCAGCTCGATTTTCAGCTTTTAGCAGAGCATCTCCACTGGTATAGGCTACAAAATCCGGCTTTTCACTGCCCATCCCCTTGAAAAAATCGGCAACATATCGTTGCATTTGCTGCAATATAGTCTCATTGTCATCACAAAACAGAATTCTCATGAGATGTATCGCCTACCTTCTGAATCAAGGCAATCGTAACACAGTCAATCGAATTTATCAAGATTCCCTTCTTCCGTTTTTTTTGCCATGAAGAATTGTAGGATATACTTTATGAGTGCCAATTCCTCTTTTGTACAAAGGCGCAATTCATCATAAATATCTTGTGGCACATTATTTGAATGCATAGTTCCAATCAACAAATAATCAGGCGACACATTGAGGCAATTACAGATAGAAACAAAAACTTCCAGACTGGGTTTTTCTCTGCCACGCTCAATACTGGAAAGATAATTGTTTGATATCCCGATTTCTTCTGCAAGATCGTGTTTCTTTATCTTCAGTGCTTTCCGACGCTGGGCTATTCGTTTTCCCATCACAGGATAGTCCAATTCCATACATTCTCACCTTCCTGACGAAAGGGTAACAGGATATTATAGCAAGCTCAACAAAGCAAGGCAGAACTATTCTGTTATAGTTTTATTTTAATAAAAGCATTTACAACAATTTATGAAATGTTCCGCTATACCTGTATTTTTAGAGCAATTTTTACGCATTTTTACTGTTCATGTATGTTTAGTGTCGTCTCATGCAAAACATCTTTTACTTAATAATTTGGGAAGCTACAATGTAGACACGTAAAAAATATTATTTCAAACAACAAACTGGAGGTAACAAATGAAAAACTTAAAAGTACATCTGGATATGAGAAAAAATGCCGCTGCTTTTGTAGCCAGTGCGCTCACCGCAGTCCTGTGTGTATGCGCAAACACCACATCCAGCTTTATGCTCTACCAGCCGGATACGCCGCAGGAGTTAAATCGATTCCGTCACATCAAATGATGCGGTTATTAACTACAGGGATTTCAGATTGGCTTGCGAAAGAAAATGTTATCCTTCCATCAGATACTAATCTCTACGCATATGCAATCCGTTGCTTTCTATTTGGAATGCTTCCGCTTCTCATGGATCTGTTTTGGGGAGTAATTTTCGAATGTCTGATTGAGAGCATCATACTCTTTATTCCCTTTATGTTAATCAGAAAATTCTGTGGCGGTTTTCATTTCAAAAGCCCCTTAAAATGTTCCCTGGTTTCTTTTTTGATCATCGGCATTTCCGTATTCGCTATGAACACAATGCAAAAAAGCACTATATCTGTATCATTAACTGTCTTGGTACTTATTTCTGTTATTAGTATTTGCCTTTTTAGTCCTATCGATTCAGCTGCCAGAAAGTTAAGTTTTCACGAACGGGTATATTTTCAAAAAATTGCCAGAGGCCTAGCAATCATAACTGCCGCCCTACATCTTATCCTCTTGGCGATTGGCGAAACATATTGGGCTGTACCTATTGGCATCGGGATAATTGTTTCTGCAGCATTACAAATACCCTGCATTATTCAGAAAGGTCTACATAAATGCAACATAGATGCTGTTGAGTGACCATTTATGCGTGTTTTATGTCGTTTCATGTTAAATCTGTTGAATTCGAAAATATTGGATCTTATAGTGTAAAGGAGAGGATGCAGCGTCGTTAGCTATAATAAGTCGTTTTCTTCAAAAAAGAACAGCTGTCCATCATGCAGATGTAGAGAAAGGATGGTTGTGATGACTAAATTGTTTACGCTGAAGAAGTTGCTTGCCACTGTGCTTGCAGTGATGACTCTTGCTGTGTGCATGTCTACCACAGCATGGGCAGCACAGACGGATAACAACCACAAGGATGTTGGTTGGAGTTATTCTCTGTCCTATAAGGACTCTGTAACTGCCGCAAGGGCTAAGGAAGATTCCTCTGCTTCCTATGTGAAGTATGAAAGTGGAGACTTGCAGAGCATCCGTACTGCAATCTATGCTTATAACGGTCGTAATGTAACCACCGAAGACGGCAATGTTGCTATTGTACAGCGTGGAAACAGTGAGTATATCAGTAATACTGGTTACACCGCTCGGAACGATCACATGGTTTGCTTGCATCTTTGCACTATCGCATCTAATGTAAAGGGCAATGCTATGGGCAAGTGGAGTCCTGACAACTACCGGTGTATTCCCTAAGATAAACCATTGTTTCGTACTTAAGCTGCTAAACTGATAAATTATACTTATTCTGATGGACAGTTGTTCTTTTTTGAAGACTACCAATATTACACTCAAAAACATATCAGAAGTGGATGATACTCATTCACTTCTGATATGTCGTTATAATTGTGGCAAATATTTCATATATTTTGAAACCAAGTGGAGGTTAATTATGAAAAAAACTTGTGTACTATTGATGACAGCAATTATTGCACTAGGACTGTGTGCTTGTGCAGGAGGTCCGCCTTCCGGAAATAATACTTCTTCAAACGCAGAGCAAACAG
>JAHHTO010000249.1 GCA_020024595.1 Schaedlerella sp. | reverse complement strand
CATTTGCCGGTATAGTAACGAATGATCATATAATAAAGTAAGCTTCCAATTCCTGCACTCCAAAAGTAAATCAGCATCATCGCTTATGCATTACGTCCACAGCACTTTTTATACTTCTTCCCACTTCCACACGGACATGGATCATTTCGTCCGATTTTCTTCTCTTTACGAATTGTACCTGACTGCTTCTGTTCACGATACAGTCGTTTCTTCGTCTCTTCGTCAAAAATCGCATCCCATTGCGGCAGTTCGTACAGCCAGTCAGCTTTTGCATCTACCATATTCTTATACAGAAGTTCCTTATCAAATGCAAGGCTTACTTCCGTATCCTCAGTCATAGTTTCAATCGGATTTTTCACTTTCAGACTGTCATTGATCCCATCTAAAAATCCAACCATTGTCATAACATGCTGACCATACTTCTCAGCAAGTTCCTTAACAGTTCCTTTCACTTCTTCATCTGGATTTGTCAGCAGAATCTCATAAATCTGCTTCTCAATATTGAAATAATTGCCCCAGAAATTCTCAAGCTGAGACTTCGATGCTTCCTGATTATATGCCGTCTCTCTCCACTGTTCCAATAAACTCTTATCACTCATTGTACTTAACTCCTTTTATCAAAATATCAACTGTCACTCATTATATAACATATTTTTCATTCCGTAAACTGTTATTTTTGTAACGATTCTCATTCCAGTCCATCCGACTTCATATATACGTCAGTTCCGCCAATTCCATTGCCTTTCCCTGAGATTTGTTCCAATCGGCACCACTGCTTTTTCGTTCGTTTTCCTTCTCCTTTATCACATTTCTTTTCCGCAGGTATTCTTCTATCGAAATGATTTCCCGCCTGTTCCCACCACTATCCTGAAACATAAAAATACCTCCTTTTATTCATACCCAACTCTATAATTCTATGATACCTCCCCTGAGAATATACCGAAAATCAAATTTTGACTAAATTTTTTCTATTCACCGGTACACTTTGATTATATTGACAAAATGTGAGAACTTCATGACCAAACTCTTAATTTCCCGGAAACATCCTGTATATATTTTATAAAATCTTAAGATTCCATCTATAAAAAAGACAGACAAAAATCATTTTCTGTCTGCCTTTTCCTAATTTTATTCTATTATCAACACATTTCTTTTTTCATTGATTCCTTTGTCCGATAAATAATATCATCCCTTCCCGGTCCGTTACTGATAAATGTAATCGGATATCCAATCTGTTTCTCTATAAATTCAATATAGTTCCTGCAGTTTTCCGGCAATTCCTCATACTTCTTGATACCACGGATATCGCATTTCCATCCCGGAAGTGTTTCATATACCGGTTTCGCTTTATTCAAAAGATGGGTCACAGGGAAATCTGTAGTCACCTTTCCATCGATCTCATAACCGATGCAGACTGGTATTTCCTCCAGATAACCAAGTACATCTAATACCGTAAATGCCACATCCGTTGTTCCTTGCATCCGACATCCATATTTAGAAGCCACACAGTCAAACCATCCCATACGTCTTGGTCGTCCGGTCGTTGCCCCGTACTCTCCTCCATCTCCACCACGACGTCTTAGTTCGTCTGCTTCTTCTCCAAAGATTTCACTGACAAATGCTCCTGCACCCACCGCACTGGAGTAGGCTTTGCAGACTGTAATAATTTGTTTGATCTCATATGGTGGAATTCCTGCACCTATCGCTCCGTATGCAGCCAACGTAGATGAAGAAGTCACCATCGGATAAATACCGTGATCCGGGTCTTTCAAAGAACCAAGCTGCCCTTCCAACAAAATACTCTTTCCTTCCTGCAATGCATGATGAAGGAACAAAGAGACATCACATACATACGGCTCAACCATTTCCTTATATTCCTGTAATTCTTTATATAAATCTTCTGAATTCAAAAGCGGTTTATGATACAAATGCTCTAAAATAACATTCTTCTGCTCTACGATCTGTATCACCTTTTCTTTTAAAAGCTCGTCATCAAACAGTTCACTGACCTGAAATCCGATTTTTGCAAACTTATCAGAATAAAATGGCGCAATTCCAGACTTGGTAGAGCCAAAAGATCTTCCTGCCAGACGCTCTTCTTCATAAGCATCAAACAGTTTATGATAAGACATGACAATCTGTGCCCGATCCGACACGAGAATTTTAGGAGCCGGAACTCCTTTTTCCACAACAGACTGAACTTCCTCAAACAATCTCGGTATATCAAGTGCAACACCATTTCCGATTACACTGATCGTATGCTCATAAAACACACCGGATGGCAGAGTATGAAGTGCAAATTTTCCATAATTATTGACAATTGTATGTCCGGCATTGGCTCCGCCCTGAAAACGAACAATAATATCCGCTTCCTTTCCGAGCATATCTGTAATCTTGCCTTTCCCCTCATCGCCCCAATTTGCTCCAACTACTGCTCTTACCATTTTTTAATCCTCCTGTGACTTACGTCTTAAAACCAATCATTCATCTTTTTTACATTTTGGAAACGTACCTTTACATCCTAGATCCAAAATTACACTC
>JAHHTO010000248.1 GCA_020024595.1 Schaedlerella sp. | reverse complement strand
ACCAATCTCGTGTGCTAAGTGGGGGTTGTTAAAGCATGAATATTTCAAGACTCAGAAGGCCTTTTTTCCAGCTACTTTTAATTTCTGCCGCGTTGATTATATCAGTCCTGACCCTGTATGCCCACCACTGGTTAATTCCGCTGTATGAAATGTGTAAAACAGATCATATTGTGAACGAAGTCGGAACAATTGCCAGTGTCAGTACAACCATCGTGATTGAACCCGAATGGCACAATCAAAAGTATACCGTTCTTTCTCTGCAAAGCGGTCAGAATCTTTATCTTCATCGTGATTCAATTGCTTATTTTGAAAAAAGCCACGGCGATGTAAACTCACTCTTAAATTCGCAGGTTTTAGTTTCCTATTTGCAACGGGACACATTTGGCGATCATGGGCATGTCCTTGTATCTTTACATATCGATGATAAAAGTAAGATCACTTTAGAAGATACTGCCCGTGTATTTTGGAATCACATTAAGAGTCCAATACATACCTGCACAATTACGCTTATAGTCCTTTGGACTGTCTATTTTTCTCTATGCATTTTCGTGTGGTTTCATCAAAAACACATGAGAAAAGTGCGTAAAAAGAGAAAAGTGCGTAAAAAGCACCCACGTTAATCCGAAGACGCTACTGTGGCTTGCTGCCTCGGTAGTTATCTAGTAGAGCGGCGTTTATAGAATGCGGACGTAGATAACAAATATACCGTCAAACAGTATTAATAAGGCATATCTCCGCAGGGAATTTTCCTCTGCGGAGACAGACGGCAGATAGTATTAGAAATCTAGGTAGCAAGAGATCGCGTAGTGAGCCAAGTGGCCTATGGGCAAGAACTCTCCCATGGAGTTCATCCGTCAAAAGCAGGATGGCGATCAGGTCTTATATTGGTTCCAGAATGTGGATACCGGAGAAGAGAGTTGAGCAATTTTATTAATGGTTGTTCCATATTTGCCAGTTATAGTTTCTACACACAGCCGTGTTGACGGCAGCTGGTACAGTTGCGATAGACGAGATCCAAGCCGGAGATCAGGTGTGGGCCTGGAATGAAGATACCGGGGGAACAGAACTAAAATCGGTCGTTGAAACCGATATCAACGAAACGGATAAGCTGACCCATGTATTTGTGGACGGCGAGGAGATCATCTGTACACCATCACACCCGTTCTATTCCCCAGTCAAGGGCTGGACCGACGCCTGTGCATGACATACCCACAATAGGTCAGTCATGCCAACGAAAAGTTACCCGCCATTCCTTTCTGGATGGCGGGTAATGTCAGAGGCCTATTTCCGTTTACACTGATCTTTTCTGACACCGTGGTTACTACTACGATACCGAGTCAGAGTTGTACTATCTCCAGAGCCGATATTATGATCCTGCAACCTGCAGATTCATCAATGCGGACGAATACAGCGACACCGGCGACGGCATCCTTGGCCACAATATGTTTGCATATTGTGGGAATAATCCGATTCATAGAAAAGATGACGGCGGAGAATTTTGGCATATTGTAGCGGGTGCAATAGCTGGTGCATTAATTAATGGTGGTGTTAAGGTTATTTCTAATGTAATAGCAAGAAAACCATTAACAGATGGACTTATAACAGCAATGCTGTCAGGGGGTGCGAGCGGAGCACTAGCAGTAACTGGCGTCGGAGTTGTTGGAATAACTGCAGGAAATTCAGCTATATCAATTGCGGAAAATGTTGCAAACCAGGTAGTGGAGAATGATGGATTCAATAATTTTGATGCTGGAGATATGCTTATTGACGGCGCAATTGGAGGTATCTCAGGAGCATTAGGCGGTGCAGGTAAAGGAACAAAGCATTTAACAAATCTCGGAAAGCAAATGGTAAAACGAACTTATAATACAACTGTACATAAAGGGCTTAAAGCCGGTTTCAAAGAAGCAGGAAAAGCCTTTGCATATTACAGCAAAAACACTGCAGCATACTACAAGAACTTTATACATGGGCTCCGTGGTGATGTCTTTATGTCAATTACTACAACAATTGTATCATCTGATTATATGAAACACCAATACAGACAATTACTCAGGAGGTAATACATGAATATATATGAGCAATTACTTGTTCTTACAATATTGTTTATACTCTCTTTCCTCCAGTTCAGAGGCTTTCTATATGGGATCATCCATTATCAAATGAATAAAAGCGCCTATAAAAAGAGGAAGAAACATAAATCATTCAAAGATTGGCTCTTTTTCACCAAATTTAGAGATGTTATCCCAAAGGGCTGTATTCGTTTTTATATTTTTTTGATATTCCTTCACATAGGTGCAGCTGCTATTTGCATATTTTGCAGCCTTTTAAAATGCTCACAGTCACTCGGCCCTATGCTCGCAAAATATATCATGTATTTTGATTATTCTTGGATAATAATTCTGGCTCTGCTTTTCTGGACACGTGGGCAAAAGACTCCCTATGACCGTTGGATAACAAAAAAGCGAGGAATGAAACCAAAGAAACACAAATGAACTGACTCATGTGTTTGTGGATGGAGAAGAAATTATCTGTACGCCCTCTCACCCGT
>JAHHTO010000025.1 GCA_020024595.1 Schaedlerella sp. | reverse complement strand
CAACACACGTTCTTCCAGTGCAGACGAGGCACTTCGACTGACACCACCTAGAATCTTAAGTCTGGAACAGGCACTTGATTTCATCGATACTGATGAATTGTTGGAAGTAACACCAAAGACTCTGCGTATCCGTAAAAAAATTCTGGATGCTCGGATGCGTAAACGCAGTAATATCAACAAATAGCACATGTAATTACAATCACTCTGCTGCAGGAATTATTCTCATGACAGTCAGAGTGATTGTATTTTTTTAGAAATCTGTCAGCTGCCGCAACAGATTCAAATTATAATCTCCTTTCAACTCCCTATTTCAAAGATTTTAAGATACTGTTCCCTTCTTTTCATGAATTCATCCTATACAATAATCAGCTTTTATGTTATAATATCCACATAAATACAGATAGAATCCTCACTCCATCTGTATAATATAGACAAAAAGGAGTTGAGCAGCATGAAATTTATTATCAGCGGCAAAAACATTGAAGTAACACCGGGACTTAGAGACACAATTGAACAGAAACTTGGAAAACTGGAACGATATTTCACTCCTGAAACAGAAATTATTGTAACACTAAGTGTAGAAAAAGAGCGTCAGAAGATTGAGGTAACGATCCCAGTGAAAGGTAATATCATTCGCTCTGAGCAGACAAGCAGTGATATGTATGTATCTATTGATCTTGTAGAAGAGATTATCGAACGTCAGCTTCGAAAATATAAAAACAAACTAGTTGCACGAAGCCAGGGACATCCAACCGCTTCTTCGGGCAATGCATTTAAAAAAGAATTCTTTGAAGAAGAAATTGATGTATCAGAAGATGATGAAATTCGAATTGTCCGTACAAAAAAATTTGGAATCAAGCCAATGTTTCCTGAAGACGCCTGCATTCAAATGGAACTGCTAGGACATAATTTCTTTGTATTCTCTAATGCAGAAACAGACGAAGTTAATGTTGTATATAAGAGAAAAGACGGTACTTTCGGATTGATCGAGCCAGAATTCAACTAATCAGGATGTATACCTGAAAAGAATTTTAAGAGTTTACTCCTAACAACTACAACGATTTTTATCTTTGCAGTAATAAAAGCAGTGTGCAAGGAACCGACAAATTAAATTTTATCGGACAGCTATACATCAAGAAACGGAGTGTATCGAATTTCGATACACTCCGTTTTCGTTTCGACGTTTCCTAAATTATTTTCTTATCAGGTATCAGAATTAAGAAATGCTCTCTTTTCTTTTTACAGCAATCCGTCTCTCATCACCAGACTCTGTACTCCCCATCCACTTCTGCAAAACTGCATGCAGTCTCTCGTTCAATGGTCGCCTGTCCATTCGTTCCTTCTATAATTTCCGCAAGTAATGTTTGCTCTTGTGCTTCTGATACCAGTACCAACAGCTCTACCCGCTCTGTATAGATTGATTCCAGAATCGGGATCTTCCTCTGACCAAGAATATATTGTATTTTACCGATCCCAGTATAATCGCTTGTGATTTTTAGTTTAAATCCATTGATTCTGGTTATAATGGTACTAGCTTTCAATGCCTCTTGGGATGCCTTTGTATAGGCGCGCACCAGACCTCCTGTGCCAAGCAATGTTCCCCCAAAATATCGAGTCACAACAATTAAGGTATTGCCCAGTTGTTGACCGCGAAGAACTTCCAAAATTGGCTTTCCTGCAGTTCCGCTCGGTTCTCCATCATCACTGAAGCGCTCCAGTGGCTGTATCTCTCCAATTACATATGCCCAACAGTGATGCCTTGCATCCCAATATTCCTTTTTTACTTTTTCCAAAGCTGCCATCGCTTCTTCTTCCGAAGAAACCGGATATACTTCTCCGATAAAACGGGACTTTTTTTCGATAATTTCCGCAGCCGCTCCCTTGTATACTGTTTTAAAATCCATTGCTGTTTCGAACCCCTTTTTATTTCTCTGCTTTTAACACTATACCAAAACACAGAAAACTACAATCTTTTTTTATTTTTTGTTACAAATATGAACTTTTTATTTTTTTCCTTTATTTAAAAAGGTATCTTTGCTATAATGAGTGGTATGAATAGAGGAGGCTAATATTCATGAATTACGGAAAAGAAAATCTAGAAAAGAGGAAGAAAAATATTTCTTCCAAAAAGAATATGAAAAAGAAAAGAGTCGGTGTCCGCTTTTTCAAAGCAATGATTATTTGCATTCTTTTGCTTGCAATTGTGGGCGTTGGTGGTGTCGGACTTTTCACCAAACGAATCATCGATAACACCCCGACTGTTACACCGTCTGACGTCAAACCAAAGGGCTTTACCTCCTTTGTATATGCAGAAGACGGAACACTTTTGGAAAGCTTTGTACAGGCAGGTTCTAATCGTGTCTTCAAGTCAATTGATGAAATCCCGAAGTATCTCGCAGACGCATTTGTAGCCGTTGAAGATGCACGTTTTTACCAACACAACGGTATTGATTTGCAAGGTATCTTACGTGCAGGCATCAAGGGTATTGCTGCTGGAAGTTTCGATGAAGGCGCAAGTACATTGACCCAACAGTTGATCAAGAACAATGTGTTCCCGAATTTCGTTGACGAAAATACTTTTTATGATAAACTGGAGCGAAAGCTTCAGGAGCAGTATCTGGCTCTGGAAATTGAAAAGCAGATGTCCAAAGAAGAAGTTCTGGAATCCTACATGAATACAGTAAACTTAGGGCAGAGTTGCCTCGGTGTGCAATCTGCTGCCAAACGCTATTTTGGAAAAGATGTATCTGCTCTTACGCTATCGGAATGTGCCGTTATCGCAGGAATTACACAAAACCCAACCGCATATGACCCAGTAGTCAATCCTGAAAATAATGCAGATCGTCGGAATATCGTTTTAAAAGATATGCTGGATCAAGGATATATATCTCAGGCGGAATATGACGAAGCAAAAGCTGATTCGGTTTATGACCGCATTATTGCTACTCCTCCCGCAGAAGATACAAACCCCTATTCCTATTTCAATGATGAACTTTCCCAGCAGATCATCCGAGATTTAATGGAACGAAAGGATTTTACGGAAACTCAGGCTTACAACGCACTGTACAGTGGCGGATTAACAATCACCTCTACTCAAGATCCACGTATCCAACAGATTTGCGACGAAGAAGTTGCTAATGAAGCTGTGTATCCATGGGGTACAGAATATGGTCTGGAATATGTTCTGACGATCACAAGAGCGAATGGAAATGTAGAAAACTACAGTAAAGAGATGATGGCAGCCTATATCGGGAATACCTATGGAAAGGATTTTCCGCTTGTATTCTCCTCCCCTGATGAAGCCAACGCAGCAATTGCAGAATATAAGAATACTCTTGGAATTGCTGAAGGCGACACGGTTGATGAAAGAATTAACATCACTCCGCAGCCACAAACTTCCGTTGTGGTCATGGAACAGTCCACTGGAAAGGTAAAGGCAATCGTTGGCGGACGTGGGGCAAAAACAACCAGCCTTTCCCTGAATCGTGCAACAGACTCTACCAGACAACCAGGCTCCTGTTTTAAGATTTTATCTACTTATGCACCTGCATTAGACACAGGTGGCTATACACTTGCAAGTGCAATCGATAACAAGGGACCATATGATTATGGAAACGGAAGAAAAGCGGAAAACTGGGACAGGGTATATCCTGGCAAATCAACGATTCGTTATTCCATCGAGCACTCCATCAACGTAGCTGCTCTGAACACACTGACTGCCATTGGTTTCAAAACCGGTTATGACTATCTACAAAATTTTGGAATTACAACATTGGTAAATAATGATGACGAAAACTATCCAGGATACACAGATGTACAGGCAGCCACCGCCCTTGGTGGTATCACACGTGGTGTATATAATCTGGAAATGACAGCGGCTTATGCCACGATTGCAAACAATGGAACTTATATTGAACCACTCCTCTATACACAGGTGTTGGATCATGACGGTAACATTCTTCTGGACAACACTACACCTGCTACCCGTCAAGTTCTGAAAGATTCCACTGCCGCTCTTCTGACTAATGCAATGCAGGATGTTATTACAAAAGGTACCGGAACAGCTGCACGTATGTACAATATGCCTGTAGCAGGAAAAACCGGTACAACAGAAAATAGTACTGACCTCTGGCTTTCTGCTTACACACCATACTATACTGCATCGGTATGGGGTGGATATGATGAAAATAAACCAATGGAATACATGGATCAGTCATGGCATATGGTTCTCTGGAAAAACATTATGAACCGGGTTCATGAGGGGCTTACTTACAAAGACTTTACAATGCCTCCAAATATTTCCCAGAAAACAGTCTGCTCTGAAACCGGCTTACTTGCAGTTTCCAGTTGTAAAGGAATCACAGAATATTTTGCTGATGGTTCCATTCCGTCTCAATACTGCAGCGGTCATTATGTTGCACCTCCAGAAGATGAGGATAAAAAGGAAGAAGATAAAAAGGAAGAAGATAAAAAAGAAGAAGAAGCTGAAAAACCAGAAGAAGCTGAAAAACCAGAAGTTCCCGATTCCGGTGCCGAAGGAGGTACTACTCCTGAAGAGAGTGGTGGTGAGACCGGTGGCGGCGATGCTGGTGGTGGCGACGTTCCAGCAGCTCCTGACGCTTAATGTGTCGATTCCTTCATGGCTAATAATTTATACAAAAAAGAACGTTTCTCAAATCGAGAAACGTTCTTTCTTTATTTTATATCATGATGAATATTCATCTAAAATCAGTTTTGCCGCGCCGCAGATTCCTGCATCATTCCCCAGCTTAGCCAACCTGAACTCTACTCCTTTGTTTGTAAAAAGTGCTCGTTCAAGGAATGGAGTTTGGATATATGGGAGCAGAACTTCTCCTGCCTTGGATACGCCACCACCGATAACAATCACTGCAGGATCTGTAATCGCCGCAATATTCGCCAGACAGTAACCCAGATATTTTCCAAATTCTTCTGCTATTTCCTGTGCAACACAATCTCCAGCCTTTACTGCATCAAAGACATCTTTTGCTGTCACATTCTCCGCCTTGAGGACCGTCTCTCTCTTGTCTTGTGCAAGTTTTCTTCGGGCGAGACGTACAATTCCTGTTGCAGAAGCATACTGTTCCAGACAACCTCTGTTTCCACAGCCACAAACTTCGACCTCTTCATAATTGACGCACATATGTCCGATTTCACCTCCGGCACCCTGCGTACCTATTATCACTTTTCCGCCGACAATTACACCTCCGCCAACTCCAGTTCCAAGTGTCACCATAACAATATTAGAGTTTCCTTCTCCACCGCCTTTCCACATCTCTCCAAGAGCTGCTACATTGGCATCATTCCCTACTTCCACCGAAAAGCCTGTCAATTCTTCCAGTTCTTTCTTTACTTCTTTGTATCCCCAGCCTATATTGGCACTTGCTTTTACTACACCATCCTCTGTTACCGGCGCAGGCACCCCTACTCCGATTCCAATAATATCAGCCTCTTTTAGATGATGTTCCTGGATCTTCTCAGCAACAGACGCTGCCACATCTGGAAGTACTGCTTTTCCTTCATCTTCTCTTCTTGTTACAATTTCCCACTTATCAAGAATCTCTCCTGTCTTTTCAAAAAGTCCCATCTTCACAGTCGTTCCGCCAATATCCACCCCAAAACAATATTTCATCTTTCTACCACTCCTTTTCTTTGTTCTTTCATACTTAGCACCTTTGAGCATCTACTATAAAACTAAAGTTCTATCTGTTTCGTGCCAGATTCTCCTGTACTCTCTTATAAAGCTCCTGAGCCGCGTTATACCCCATCTTCTTCTGTCTATGATTTACCGCTGCAGATTCTACAATGATCGCCAGATTTCTTCCTGGGCGAATCGGAATACTGTGGCATACAACCTTGTTTCCCAGAAATTCTGTATAATTTTCTTCTAGCCCAAGTCTGTCGTACTCTTTCTCTCTGTCCCACTCCTCTAAGGTAATCGCCAGATCGATATTCTGTGTCTCACGCACACTCTGTACACCAAACATCGACTTCACATCCACGATACCAATCCCACGTAATTCGATGAAATGTCTCGTAATGTCCGGCGCAGAACCGACGAGTGTTTCATCACTCACTTTGCGAATTTCAACCACATCATCCGTTACAAGGCGGTGTCCCCTCTTAATCAGTTCCAAAGCTGCCTCACTCTTACCGATGCCGCTTTCTCCCATAATCAACACTCCAACACCATAAACATCTACCAGTACACCGTGAATGGAGATGCAAGGTGCAAGCTTCACATTCATCCACCGGATCAGCTCTGCCATAAACGCTGAAGTTGTAGTCGTTGTCGCCAGAAGAGGGATATTTGCCTTTGTTGCAAGCTCCAGAAAGTCTCCGTCAGGATAAATATTTGTGCTAAAAATCACACAAGGAACCTTGTATGAGAGAAACTGCTTGTAAATCTCCACTTTCCGCTCTCGACTCAGTGTCTGCAAATAAGTATACTCTACATATCCGATAATCTGCACACGATCGGAATCAAAATGGTCAAAATATCCCGTCAGCTGCAGTGCCGGCCTGTTCACATCTGGAACAGCAACTTCCTTATCCGACAGATCCACACTCTGTGTAAGATTTTTCAGTTCCATTTTTTCAGCCAGCTCATTTAATTTTACGCCTTGTGCCATCGCTTTCTATTCCTTTCTTGTTATCTATGATTTTCCAAGTCTCTTTGCGCTTAGTCTATTTAGTATATCATGGATGAAAAAAATTGTATACAGATTGAGCTGCTTTTTCATTCATGGAAGGAATTGCCTCCAGTTCTTCCACTGTTGCCGCTCGGATTTCTTCCAGTCCAGAAAATTTGCGCATGAGTGCTTTGCGTCTCGTATCTCCAATCCCAGCAATATCATCCAAAATAGAATGCACCTGCCCCTTTCCTCTAAGCCTCTTATGATATTCAATTGCAAATCGATGTGCTTCATCCTGAATACGTGTTACAAGACGGAAGGCTTCGGAAGAACGATCAATTTCGATTTCCTGGTTTTGATAATACAATCCTCTAGTTCGATGCCGATCATCCTTTACCATACCGCAGACCGGAATATTTAAATTCATTGAATCCAGAACCTCCAATGCTACGTTTACCTGCCCTTTTCCTCCGTCCATCAGTATCAGATCTGGAAAGACCGTAAACCCCCCCAGTTCCTTACTCTCCTCTCTTTCACGCAATCCATGAGTAAAACGCCTTGTCAATACTTCCCGCATACTTCCGTAATCATCTGCACCCTTAATTCCCTTAATTTTAAACTTACGATAATCATTCCGTTTCGGCTTGCCTCTGTCATAAACAACCATAGACCCCACTGACTCAAATCCATTTGTATTCGAAATATCATACGCCTCCATCCGGTAAATATCGTGAAGATCCAACAACTTTTCAATTTCTTTCACTGCTCCGATCGTGCGTCCCTCCTCTCTCTTCAGACGCTCCTTATCTTTCATGAGAACAAGTTTTGCATTATTTTCTGCCAGTTCCATCAACTTCTCTTTCGTTCCCTTTTTCGGCACATGAACATTCACTTTTCCGCCTCGTTTCGCAGACAGCCACTCTTCTATCAGTTCTGTGTCTTCCAACTCTTCTTGTACCATCAATTCTCCTGGAATAAACGGTGTCCCCGCATAATACTGTTTGATAAAACTATCAAGAATATTTCCAACAGCCTCTCCCTTTACAATTCTCAAGTAAAAATGATCTCTGCCAATTAATCTGCCACCGCGGATAAAAAACACCTGTACCACTGCATCTTCTTCTGCTGTTGCTGCAGCCAGAATATCCCTGTCTTCTCCCCGACTGTCTGTAATCTTCTGCTTCTGGGAAATCTTCTTCACGCTATTTAAAAGTTCCCGATATTCAATCGCCTTCTCAAATTCCAGTGCTTCTGACGCCTCCTGCATTTTCTGTTCCAGTTCTTTCTGAATCCCATCAAAATTTCCATTCAGGAAACGAATCACTTCTGTCACGGCCTGACCGTAATCCTCTTGCGAAATATAGCCCTGACAGGGCGCATCACACTGTTTGATATGGTAATTCAGGCAAGGACGTTCCTTACCTATATCCCTCGGCAAATTCCGATTGCAGCTTCGAATATGGTAGAGTTTATGAAGTAACTCAATCGTATCCCTTACTGCTCCTGCGCTCGTATATGGTCCAAAATACTTCGCCTTATCTTTCTGAATCTTTCGTGCAAGCATCACCCTGGGAAACGCTTCGTTTGTTGACACTTTAATATATGGATAGGTTTTATCATCCATCAGCATCGTATTATATTTCGGATGATGTTCCTTGATGAGATTACACTCCAGCACAAGTGCCTCTAACTCTGAATCTGTCACAATGTACTCAAATCTTCGTATATGAGTCACCATTTGTTCAATCTTAACCCCTTTATTACGACTGCTCTGAAAATACTGCCTTACCCGATTCTTCAGACTGATTGCCTTACCCACATAAATAATCGCATCCATTTCATCATGCATGATATATACGCCCGGCTTTCCGGGCAGCTTTTTCAATTCTTCCTGAATATCAAAACTATTATTTTCCATTTTCTAATATTCTCCATATCATTTCCATAGCCTATCAATATATCCTATAAAAATCGGGCAGAGATGCACCCATCTTTCCTGCCCGATCAATCATTTTTATTCTTCTACTACTGCATTGTCTGCATCTTCTTCGCCTTCTGCTGCTACATCATCTGTATCTTCTGCACGTTCTTCACCTTCTACCGGCTTCATAGCGATTCTTTCTTCCTGCTTCTCAACTTCTTCCGGTTCTTCAATTCCTTTCACTTCCCGGAAAATCTTCATGAATTCCTTACCAGTAATCGTTTCTTTCTCAATAAGGAAAGCAGAAATCTTATCCAGCGCTTCTCTGTTCTCAGACAACAGTCTCTTCGCTTCTTCATATGCTTTCTTCAGCATTACCATCACTTCTGAATCAATTTCTGCCGCTGTAGCATCTCCACAATTCATCACCGGACGTCCATCCAGATACTTATGCTGTACAGATTCCAGACCAATCAGTCCAAATTTTTCTGACATACCATACTGAGTAATCATTGCTCGGGCAATCTTAGTTGCCTGTTCAATATCATTAGAAGCTCCTGTCGTCACTGTGTCAAATACAAGTTCTTCTGCTGCACGTCCTGCCAAAGCACCGACTAGCATTGCCTCCAGTTCTTTCTTCGTATTCAGGAACTTCTCTTCCTCCGGTGTCTGCATAACATAACCAAGGGCTCCCATGGTACGCGGTACAATCGTAATCTTCTGTACTGGCTCCGCATCCTTTTGCAGTGCACTGACAAGAGCGTGACCCACCTCATGGTACGAAACAATTCTGCGTTCCTCCTTGCTCATGATGCGGTCTTTCTTCTCCTTGCCGACTAAAACCACTTCCACTGCTTCAAACAAGTCTTTCTGACTAACAACCTGTCTGCCATGTTTCACAGCATTGATCGCTGCCTCATTGATCATATTCGCAAGATCAGAACCAACTGCACCGGAAGTTGCCAGCGCAATTGCTTCCAAATCTACAGTCTCGTCCATCTTTACATCTTTGGAATGTACCTTCAAAGTATCGATCCGCCCCTTCAAATCCGGTTTATCTACAATGATTCGACGGTCAAAACGTCCCGGACGAAGTAGTGCCGGATCCAGAATCTCCGGACGGTTGGTTGCCGCCAAAAGCAGCAGCCCCTTGTTTGTATCAAATCCATCCATCTCTGCCAGAAGCTGATTCAGCGTCTGTTCACGCTCATCGTTGCCACCACCCATTGCTGTATCACGGCTCTTACCGATTGCATCAATCTCGTCAATAAACACAATACATGGCGCCATCTGCTGTGCCTGCTTGAACAAATCTCGTACACGAGAAGCACCCACACCAACATACATTTCTACAAATGCAGAACCTGACAGCGAGAAGAATGGTACTTTCGCTTCTCCCGCCACCGCCTTTGCGAGCAGTGTCTTACCAGTACCGGGTGGTCCAACCAGAAGCGCCCCCTTCGGAAGCTTTGCTCCGATACCTGTATATTTCCCCGGATTGTGAAGAAAATCCACCACTTCCTGCAAAGACTCCTTTGCCTCATCCTGTCCAGCCACATCTTGGAACGTTACACCTGTTTCCTTCTCCACATACACTTTTGCATTGCTCTTTCCAATTCCCATCATGCCGCCGCCCTTGGACATCTTACGCATCAGGAAATTGAACAAAATCACCATCAGAATAATTGGAAGAATTACCGTAATGAAAACTTCAAATATCATGGCAGATGCTGTATCTGGGATTGTCTGTTCAAATGTAACTCCAGCCTTCTCCAGACGTTCTGTCAACTGATAATCATAAACTGCTCCAGCAAAATAATCTGGTGCATGCTCAGACTCCTTTCCCTGTCCCATTACTTCTTCCATCTGGCTGAGCAACTCATTAGCTGCCATTTCCTCGGCATTTCCAGACTTTTTCAATTTTGCTTTTCTGGCTTGATCCGTCAGCGTAATATAAATCTTGGACGTATCCAGAGTAACCTTTTCTACCTTCTTTTCATCGACCAGATTTAGAAATTTATCGTAACTGATTTCTTCTGGGTTCTGTCCTTTCATCAGCGAAGATAAACCCATAACAACAAAAATAGCCAGCAAGGTTGTTACTAAAATTACTCCCCACCCCTGCCGGTTGTTTTTTGGATTTTTATTATCGTTTTTCTTATCCATTTTGCTCCTCCTAAAATCCACTATTTTTATTATAAAGATACCTTCCTTATAAATCAACAAGAAGATTATGAAAAAATTGTAAACTGAATCCGCAAAATTGTTGTAAATATGATGTCTTTTGTAGTATACTGTTACTCTGTAATACACACTTTATAACTAAAAACAATTTTTGCAGTACCGATCACGAAATTTGTCGTCGAATGGGGGGTCTTTCTTAATGAAAATAGGATTTGATAATGAAAAATACCTGAAAATGCAGTCTGAACATATCCGACAGCGTATCGAACAGTTTGATCATAAGCTTTACCTGGAATTTGGCGGTAAACTTTTTGACGATTATCACGCATCCCGGGTGCTCCCGGGTTTTGCTCCGGACAGCAAGCTACGGATGCTGACACAGTTAAGCGATCAAGCTGAGATTATTATCGTCATCAGTGCCAAAGACATTGAAAAAAATAAAGTACGAGGAGATCTGGGGATCACCTATGATTCCGATGTCCTGCGACTAATGGATTCTTTCCGCGACAGTGGACTTTACGTAGGCAGTGTAGTCATTACCCAGTATTCCGGGCAGGAAAGCGCTGTTCTTTTCAAAAATCGTCTTGAAAAACTCCGTATTAAAGTATATATGCATTACAACATTGCCGGATATCCATCCAACATCCCTCTCATTGTGAGTGATGAAGGATATGGAAAGAATGAATATATCGAAACTACACGCCCACTTGTCATCGTCACCGCTCCGGGACCTGGAAGTGGGAAAATGGCCACCTGCCTTTCTCAGTTATATCATGAACACAAACGGGGAATCCATGCAGGATATGCCAAATTTGAAACATTTCCCATCTGGAATCTTCCACTTAAACATCCAGTCAATCTGGCATATGAAGCTGCAACCGCAGACTTGAATGATATCAACATGATAGACCCCTTCCATCTGGATGCATACGGAGAAACCACTGTGAATTACAACCGTGATGTGGAGATTTTTCCAGTGTTAAATACAATTTTTGAGAAGATTTACGGAAAAAGCCCCTACAATTCTCCAACTGATATGGGTGTAAACATGGCTGGAAATTGTATCTGCGATGATGCAATCTGTAAAGAAGCCTCACGTCAAGAAATTGTCCGTCGTTACTATGCCGCACTCAATGGAATTCTCAAGGGGACCTGCACCGAAGATCAGGCCCAGAAACTGGAACTCCTTATGAATCAGGCCGGAGTTACGATTCAGGACCGCAAGGTAGTCTCAGCCGCACTCAAACGTGCAGAGGAAATCAACGCTCCAGCTGCAGCCATGGAACTTCCTGACGGCACAATGATCACAGGTAAGACCGGAAATCTGCTGGGAGCCTCCGCCGCTCTCTTATTAAATGTCCTAAAAGAGCTTGCCGGACTGAAACATGAACTGCACATCATTTCCCCTGAGTCCATCGAACCGATTCAGAAACTGAAAGTTGATTATCTAAAGAGTAAGAACCCACGTCTTCATACGGACGAAGTGTTGATTGCACTTTCCACAAGTGCCGCCGCCAATCAAGATGCGCGGCTTGCATTACGGCAGCTTTCCAAGCTAAACGGTTGTCAGGCTCATACTTCGGTAATGTTATCCGATGTGGATATCAAAACGTTTAAAAAGCTGGGTGTACAGCTCACCTGCGAACCTGTATATGAAGATGGAGATGTCTACCATCGTTAAAGAACAAGAAAACGGACACCGGTTATCAAAGCAAACCGATGTCCGTTTTTTATTCTATAAAGGACGAGATCGATCCCGCCTCTCTATCCTTTGGACTATTTTATATGATATCCACGCCGAAAGAACTCCGATACAAACTCCTACCACTACATCACTTGGATAATGCACCCCTACATATAACCTTGAGCATGCAATGAATACTGCCAGAACGACTGCAGGTACCCCGTATTTTTTAGGAAGCATCCGATAATAAACCATTGCTGCCGCAAAAGACGCACAGGAGTGTCCTGATGGAAATGAAAAATCCGACTGCGGTTCAATGAGCAACTGTAGTCCTTCTATCACCTCATAAGGCCGGATTCGTGCCACCAGATTCTTCAATGCTACATTGGTAATCAATGCTCCAATCCCAAGGGAAACAAGTGCCATGATCCCCACCTTTCTAGTGGATTCGGGTAGCAGAAGCAAGGCGGATACTACGATCCAGAACCATCCTGCATCTCCTAACGATGTCACGAAAGTCCAAAATGGAGTCATCCACTCCTGACGGACATATTCCTGGATCCATAAGAGAAGATTCTGATCCAACGTTGCTATATTCATTAAAACTGCCATATCTGTTTTCACCCTTTCTATTTTCCTATATATCCTCATATATCTGCCTGTATATTGATATTTTTTTATTCAAACAATGAACCTCAAAAAAACTTCTCGAATACACTAATTATGAATAGAAGTTTTACAAGCATGTACTTCAGGAGGATTCTATGTATTTCTTCTCTGCACTATTGTTTGCATTATCTGCAAACATTGACAGCTTTATCATCGGCCTCTCCTGCGGAATCGGGAAAACAAAAATAACCTATATGCAAGCTATTCTTATCAGTCTGATCACCTTCTGCTGCACTCTCATCTCCCTTTCAGCCGGACGCTATCTTCTCACTTTGTTTTCCTTTTCTTTTGCAGAATATGCAGGCAAAGCAATTCTGGCAGTATTAGGTCTGTATTATATTCTAAAATTTCTGCATCATCGTTCTGACAAATTAAATATCACACCCCTCCGACCTTCCCCCGCCCATCAGACCATGTCGTGGAAGGCAGCACTTCTTATCGGCACATCCCTGTCTGTTAATAATCTGGGAATCGGCTTGGGTGCCAGTATCAGCGGATTAAGCCCTATTCCCTCCGCAATCGTTTCTTTTATCGTTTCTGTCCTATTTCTGCTATCCGGAAACCGAGCTGGTCACTCCCCCTTTTTTCAGAAAAGCAACCGATATTCCGATCTCTCCTGTGGTCTGCTCTTAATATTGCTAAGTTTTTTCTGCTAAGATTCTCTGCGCTGATTTATCGGATAATATGTCCATCCTCAAATTCAAAAACACATCTCTCATATGCATTAATCACATGGGTATTCTGATATCGGTCATAACGCTTGTGATTTCTTCCATAAGACATATGAACATGTCCATGCAGGAAAAACTTCGGATGATATTTTTCAATCAGCTCCAAAAATACCTGAAATCCCTGATGTGGTAAATCACGACCGTCATTAAGCTGATATGCAGGCGCATGTGTCACCAGAATATCAAATCCCCTGTGAAGCCAGATTTGAAACCAAAGTTTTCTCACCCGCTTTTTCATATCCTTTTCCGTATACTGGTGCGCTCCTCCCGTATAACGCATGGAGCCGCCCAGTCCCAGAATCCGCACCCCTTCATGGACATAAATTCGATCCTCAATACAGGTACACCCCTCTGGCGGAAATTGATCATACTTTCCATCATGGTTCCCATGCACATATAGCACAGGAATCGCATATAGCGTTACTAAAAAAGACAGATAACTCGGATTCAAATCGCCACAGGAAATAATCAGATCTACCCCTTCCAGTTTACTTTTATCAAAATGGTCCCACAAATAAGACGATTCTTCATCCCCTATCGCAAGTATTTTCATATGTTAAATCTGTCCTTTCTCCTTTTTTACTCCTTGCTGAAGCATAACTGCCTTCGCCTGCTCCTGTAGCTGCGCTGTTCCGGGAATACTTCCGATGACATTTTCTGCTAACCAGTCCATCTTCACAATCTCTTCCGGTGTCAAACTGCGATTCGGATCACTCTGAACCACCCCTTCTTGCGAATAAAGCCTTCCAGAAAATGGGCTAAATTGACCAGAAGTAATCGTATACTTCAGCAGTTCCACCAGCCGTTTCGTTTCGTTTGGTATTTTCTGAGAACAGATCACATCAATCACCCCTGCGGACATTCCCCACCAGTAATTGATCGCTTTTTTTACAGGTGCTTTATCGTCATCTTTCCATGTACCATTCATAATTGTACGAATTAACTGTTCATAGAATTTTCCCCAGTGCCAAAGTGGCATTGCCAGACTGATCGGATACTCTTTATCCATCCGATATATTCCGAAAAATCGGGTGGCTTCTTCCGGTATGACCATATCCTTTCCGGAAATACAAGATGCACCTATGCTTTGAATCCTTTCTGAAATATCTACATCCTTCATGGATGACCATTCCAGATAAACCTTTGCTCTCGGATTAATCATTTTTGCACCGATAGCAAATGCATTGATATTTGCAATCGACCCATAGATTGGGTAATCTTCCACATAAACCAATTTGTCATTTTCTGCCATCGCACCTGCAATTGCTCCCATCAGGAATTTAGCTTCATGCATCCGCGCATAATAAGTCCTGATATAACGGTGGGATGTATTCAATGAACAATTCAGTATCCGTATCTCCGGATTTGCAATCGCTGCTTTCACACTCGCCTTTACAAACATCGGAGTCGTTGTCAGTATAATATTACACCCGGCCTTTATCGCAGTTTGCAGATATAAATCAATATTTTCTAAAGTAGCATTGTCATAGGAAATCGTACTGACCTCTTCTGGGAACGTCTGCTCTAGATATAACCTTCCAAGCTCATGTGAATACGTCCATGCAGACGATGACGGTGTTTTTGCATAGATAAAGGCAATCTTTAACTTTGGTGTACTTGTTGGGATCAGTCTGCTCAACACGGACTTTTTCTCCAAGTTCGGAGCCATTTTTAACTCAATTTCATCCTCTTCCTCTAAAAGGTGAAACTCTTCCCAGCTCTTTGCTACAAGCACTTTTAACTCACTGGTTGTTTTCTGGTTGATGGTATGATAACCATATAAAGCAATAAATGCCAGAAAAGCATCTCCCGGTGTAATTGAAAGCTTCTTCCCGCCATCTTGTTCATACTCCGCAGTAAAACGAGCATATGATGAACTAAATGTTAGTTGGTCTTCTCTTGTCCATACTTCGTTCGGTTTTTTTCCAATTGCAGTCTGTAGTTTCATAAAACTTCCCAACTTTGTAAACCAGATATAATTTACCTTAGACAGTTCATAAAAATCCAAAAACTCGTAATACAGAATATTTTCCTTTTCCTTTGTACGCTTCGGAATAATCCGAATCACCTCTCCCGGAACAGAAACCACATCAAAATATTTCATAACACTGACGCGTTTATTTCCTTCCATGACATAAAATTTATTCATATATTCATATGCCTTAATCGGATCTCGAATCCCCTCTTCCAGATGACTATTACTCAATTGCTCCCACTTCTGGGCAAACTCACTATTCTCTTTGAGAATCGGCATAAAATTACTTGCAAATGCACTACTTCGTCCTCCGGTCTTTGTTCCCACAATCTGATCCATCGGAATCTGCACCAGTCCAAGAGAAACTTCCGAATAACTCCCTCTCGCCGGCAATATATCATCTAGCACTTCTAATGTCGGTTGAAGCCCCCGCAACATACGGGACTGATATTCTTTTTTTCCTGCCTTCTGTGCCTTCAAATAGTCCTCCATTGCCATTTCTATTCTCTCCTTTTCATCATTTTATGTTCCATAATATGCAAACAATTCTATCTCTCTAATTACTTTATCTAACCTGTTCTTTCCTTTTGATAACTATTATAACACGCCTCTGTTTCCACTGTAAATCCGTAGTTTTATTGACTTTTTTTATACTTCATATTAAAATAATAAAAATTGAGCAACATAAAATCCGCAATAAAAGCAACTTACTATTTAAAAATTATACGCAAAGGAAGAATCTCTATGGAACGTTTTACATTACCCCATCAACATGGACAATCTATGTCTCAGATTCTAGCGCATATGCCGGATACAGAAAGTTTTCAACTCACGGCAGATATCTTCAAACAACTAAGTGACCCGACTAGGATCCGTATATTCTGGATTCTCTGTCACTATGAAGAATGTGTCATCAACATTGCTGCCATTATGGACATGAGCAGTCCTGCCGTCGCTCATCATCTGCGTCTTTTGCGCACCAGCGGTCTGATCGAGTCACGAAGAGATGGTAAAGAAACTTACTACCGGGCAAGTACCTCCCAAAAAGCACAGACCCTTCATCATATGATTGAAGGAATCATGGAAATTTCATGTATTCCTACGCGTATATAAATGCAAAATATACTCTATACAATTCAATTTCTTCACAAAACAAAATAAAAGTCATGTATCTTCTGTTTCTCTGAAATACATGACTTTTATT
Organism: Schaedlerella sp.; assembly: GCA_020024595.1. GTDB lineage: Bacteria > Bacillota > Clostridia > Lachnospirales > Lachnospiraceae > Schaedlerella. The sequence goes on along the minus strand of JAHHTO010000025.1, from coordinate 3,965 downwards.
TTCTATTATAACGAATGTACACGTAACGCCCGCATTGCATTTAAAATTGCGAGGACCATAACACCTACATCAGCAAAAATTGCTGCCCACATATTCGCAATACCTACTGCACCAAGCACAAGGCAGGCAAATTTGATTACCAACGCAAACACAATATTCTGATATACGATTCCCAGACATTTTCTGGAAATCTTAATTGCCTTGGAAATCTTCAACGGATCATCGTCCATCAGTACCACGTCTGCCGCTTCTATCGCTGCATCAGCTCCCATTGCTCCCATAGCAATTCCGATATCTGCACGTGTCAAAACAGGCGCATCGTTGATACCATCTCCAACAAAAACCAGTTTTTCTCGTTCTGACTTTTTAGAAAGCAGTTCTTCTACTTTTAGCACTTTATCTGCCGGAAGCAATTCACTGTATACTTCATCTATTCCAAGAGTCTTGGCAACCTGGTCTGCCACACATCTAGAATCTCCGGTTAAGATTACACTTTTCTTTATTCCAATCTTTTTCAACTCAGAAATCACTTCTTTAGAATGTGGTTTCACAATATCAGAAATCACAATATGGCCTTCATATTTCCGGTCAATTGCCACATGAATAATTGTGCCAACCTTATGGCAATCCTGATAGGTCACATTCAGTTCTTTCATCAACTTACTGTTACCGGCTGCCACTTCCTTTCCATCAACTCTGGCAATCATTCCCTGCCCACTGACTTCCTGTATATTCGTCACTCGACTAATGTCAAGTTCTTTGCCATAGGCATTCTGCAAACTCTTGCTAATCGGATGTGAAGAAAAACATTCCGCCAAAGCAGCATACTCCAGAAGTTCTGTATCTTCCATCTCATTATGATGAATTGCTGTCACTTCAAACACACCCTGTGTTAATGTCCCGGTCTTATCAAACACAACATATTTTGCTTGAGACAGTGCCTCCATATAATTGGAACCTTTGATCAGAACCCCCTCTTTGCTTGCTCCTCCAATCCCAGCAAAGAAACTGAGCGGGATACTAATGACCAATGCACATGGGCAACTGATTACAAGAAATGTCAATGCCCGGTAAATCCATACGCTCCACTGTGCTGTCTGTTCCAAAAAGATAAATTGTGCTAATGGAGGGAGAATTGCCAGTGCCAGTGCTCCATAGCATACTGCCGGCGTATAGACTCTTGCAAATTTCGAAATAAAATTCTCAGTTCTGGCTTTTCTGGAACTGGAATTCTCTACGAGTTCCAGAATCTTCGACACTGTAGATTCCCCAAATTCTTTCGTTGTACGGATTTTCAGAACCCCCGTCATATTGATACATCCACTGATAATCTCATCTCCCTGATTCACATCCCGTGGAAGGCTTTCTCCTGTCAAAGCACTTGTATTTAAAGTGGATGTTCCATCTAAAACAACACCGTCAATTGGCACCTTCTCTCCAGGCTGAACCACAATGACACTATCTACGCTTACTTCATCCGGATCTACCTTTTCCAGTTTTCCATCTCTTTCAATATTGGCATAGTCCGGGCGGATGTCCATCAGCTCGCTAATATTTTTACGGCTTTTTCTGACTGCATAACTCTGAAAGAATTCTCCAATCTGATAGAACAACATAACAGCAATTGCTTCATTATAGTCTCCACTCTTGGAATAAATTGCCAGCGCAAATGCACCGACCGTAGCAATTGTCATCAGAAAATTTTCATCAAATACACGCCTGTTCAGAATTCCAATCCCCGCTTTTTTCAAAATATCATATCCAATGATCAAATAGACTGTCAGGTAAAGGATCAGCTGCAGACCCCCAGTCACAGATATGAACTGAAGAGCAATCGTCATAGCAAAGGCAATGATGATCCGAATCAACATCTTCTTCTGCTTTTTATTCATAATATTCTCTCCATTTTCAATTCTTAAAACTCAATTTCACAGTCCGGTTCTACCTTCCTACATGCTTTGAATACTGCTTTCATCACTTCTTTTGGTTCTTTTCCCTCTTCAAACTCCACAATCATTTTCTGAGTCATAAAATTAACGGTTGCATCTGCCACGCCCGCTGTTTTTCTCGTAGTCTCCTCCATCAGATTTGCACAGTTTGCACAGTCCACTTCGATTTTATAAGTCTTTTTCATGATAATTCCCTCTTTCCTTTCTGATTTTTTCTTTGATTAAACAATTAAGCATTCTTTTAATCTTTGTATCTTTAATATAATGCACATAATTTAAAAAGTCAATATATTTTTAAGTATAAATTTTGTAAATACTAACATCCGTTTTTATTCCCTATATCACCCTGACTCTTTCCACAAGACTCTCCTTTTCCATCTTTTTATATTGCGTGTAAGGTATAACAATGGCAATAAACAGTAGTACAGGTATCATCAATATACACGGCAGAATGGTTGTTTTGGCATGATAAAAAAATGCCATTCCAAGAGTATTCGCAATAAAAGTTTCTGCGCAAAAATATACAATAACTACTGCAAGAATCAATGCACCTGTGATATACATAACCCCTTCCGCAACAAGCATTTTTATTACCTGCGTTCTCGTCATCCCTACAATTTCAAGAAGTGTAAGCTCTCTCTTTCTGCTTATTATGGATGTTGCCACGGTATTATAAAAATTCATGACACCGATAAAGATTAAAATAACGACGAGTAAAGTTCCAATCATGTAATACTTCCTGATATAATTCTCAAAACTTTCCTTCATATAAAGTACAGAAAATACATTGATACATCCATCCTTTTCAGCAATATTTTCTTTAATATACCGATTCACTTCCTCCAGTTTTCCTTCTTTTGCATCAATAATCCCATACATTGCACATTTATTTCCTGTACAGCGAATATATTCTTCTTCTGGCACAAGTATTGTTAGATAGAATATATCTGAATAGGGATAGTCAATTGAATATGGCATTAGAGCTTCACCTAGTACTTCATATTCTTCCTCCACTCCATTTTGATATTTCATCTGAAACTTGTCTCCTTGATGATAGTACGATTTTCTATGTTCCCCCTCATATTGATCAGGGTAATCAACAATAAGGTATTTTCCCGTTTTAAAATCCTCCCAGGAGCATGGTTCATCAGCCCATTCCAGTTTACGAAAAACTTCTTCTGTAATCCCTAAATAATGTACCGTCATCTCATTCTTTGATTTTACTTGTTCCCATAGTTTTTTTTCATAATCATTCCAATATTTTTCATAGGTATCCGCAAAATCATTCATAACTTCTTGTAAGTGGGTTTCCATTTCATGTTTCTCATCAGAATAATATACATAACCTGTGTTCTCAGCATCTTCACACGCATCCATAAAATTCCGCACGTCTTCAGTAACACCATTAAAATTTGTTGTATAAATGTTACTTGTCATTTTATCGATCTTAAAATCCGACGTAAGAAAAACTCTTTGATATTCTTCAAAATCGTATCCTGTTACCAACATATAAATGACATTGATCGTAACAAGTGAAAGTGCAATGGAGAGCATGACAAGTATCCCCTTTTTCAAATCATGTCTCATATTCCTTACTGCCATACCATACCAACTTGTGGATTTTGTTTTTTTACTCTTTTTGTCCAGAGGGACTGATTCTCCCGCTTTAAGTGCCTCAATCGGTGAAACCCGATCTACAATCTGACAAGATTTCAAACTTGAAAGGTATACCGTAAAAAGTGCCATCAATATAGAAAAGAGAAAAATCAATGGATTTGTTGCAACGACAGTTTCAGAAGTTTTTACCGCTGATGTACTGATTTCCATATCCGAGACTAATGACGGCGCCATGAGTCTTCCTGCGATATATCCTGCCAGAAGTCCGAGCGGGATGCCAACAATACACAACCTGAATGCCTGCATATGAACGATTCTCTTTAACTGCTTTCCCGTCATTCCCACATTTTTCAGCAATCCATAAGTTCTGATCTCTATTTTCACAGACAAATTAAAGAT
>JAHHTO010000247.1 GCA_020024595.1 Schaedlerella sp. | reverse complement strand
GAAGATGTAGGAAAAGCTCATCAATACAGCGTTTTCAGTTATTTTCTTCCTTTTTATAATACTCTGACAACGAAAGCAACAAGGTTTTATAAGAAAAGATGAAAAGTAAGAATCACAAGCCAGACGATTGTTTACAGGTTTTTTGAGGTCTGTTGCCGGACTTCGTTGCCAGTATCCTTTGTCTGGCATTTTCTATGGAGGTAGCCTATGGTAGATGAATGGAGCGGCTTTGCAGAGTTATTGGCAAATCTAATTGAGAAGTATGCAACAGATTTGGATATTGATAACTTGCCCGATCCAAACAGAATAGAAAAACTGGATAAGAGTGTTTGTTTTAAAACAATTTCAAATGACACAGATATTGAAAATAAATCTGCTGCATGATACAATATATCATGAGATATTTGTCCAAACTTACTCTGAAGAATAATTCAGAGTAAGGCTACATAATGGTGTCATTGCTGTGGCATAAGTGAGGATAGTGATATGAAAAAAGAAAAGAAAAAAGTATACATCTATACGAGAGTATCCACTGCCATGCAAATTGACGGATATTCTCTGGATGCACAAAAATCCAAAATGAAAGCATTTGCTGAATTTAATGATTATGAAATTGTTGGAGAATATGAAGATGCCGGTAAATCGGGAAAGTCCATTGAGGGCAGATTAGAATTTAACCGCATGATGGAGGACATCAAGTCTGGTAAGGATGGCGTGTCTTATGTGCTGGTGTTTAAGTTATCTCGTTTTGGTAGAAATGCGGCAGATGTTCTTTCCACCTTGCAGGTTATGCAGGATTTCGGTGTGAATCTAATTTGTGTAGAGGATGGCATTGATTCTTCTAAGGATGCCGGGAAATTGATGATTTCTGTCTTGTCAGCAGTCGCAGAAATTGAGCGTGAAAATATCCGTGTACAAACAATGGAGGGAAGAATACAAAAAGCACGTGAAGGTAGATGGAATGGCGGTTTTGCTCCTTATGGATACAGTTTGGAAAAAGGACAGCTTTTTATCAATGAGGAAGAAGCAAAAGCAATTCGTGTGATTTTTGACCAGTATGTGCATACTGATATGGGAGCAAATGGACTGGCAAAGTATCTTGAAAATCATGGTATCCATAAAATCCAACGACAAAACGGAAAAAATCCATTATTCGATGCTTCCTTAATCAGAAGAATACTGAAAAATCCCGTATATTGTGGGAAAATAGCTTATGGTAGACGCAGAACAGAAAAAGTTCATGGAACAAGAAATGATTATAAACTTGTAGAACAGGATGATTATTTGCTGGTCGATGGTCTGCATGAAGGAATTGTAACAGAGGAACTCTGGCATGAAGCGCAGGTAAAGTTACTGGCACAGGCGAAAAAATACGAAAAAGTGAATCATGGAAAAGATAATAAGATTCACCTGCTGTCCGGTATTGTGAAGTGCCCAATTTGTGGAGCCGGAATGTACGGTAATAAGAGTATTAAACATAAATCAGATGGCACAAAGTACAAGGATTTCTTTTACTATGGCTGCAAACATCGTACTATGACTCGTGGACATAAATGTGATTATAAAAAGCAGGTTAATGAAGAACTGTTGGACGATGCAGTTGCAGAAGTAATTGCTAAATTGGTCGGCAATCCAAAATTCGCAGCTATGATGCAGGAAAAGATCAATATGAAAGTGGATACTACTGTTATTGAACAGGAAATCGCAGCCCATGAAAAATTACTTCGTCAGAGTTATTCAACAAAATCAAGATTGATGGAAGAAATAGATTCCCTTGATCCGGACGATAAGCATTATATCAAGCGCAAGGCAGACCTTGATGATCGCCTTTACAAGATGTATGATAAGATAGAAGATACGGAAAATCTGCTGATAGCCGCCAAAGCAAAGAAAATGTCAATTGAAGCAGAAAAGCTTACCGGAGATAATATTTATAAAGTGTTAATCTACTTTGATAAGCTTTATTCCGTTATGAACGAGCAGGAAAAGCGACAAATTATGGAATCATTGATTTCTGAAATTCAGATTTACCCGGAGCGTCAGCCCAATGGACAGTGGTTGAAATCCATCAAGTTCAAGCTGCCTATCGTTGAGGAAGATATGAATATCAGTTTGGACAATGATTCACAAGTCGAAACGGTTGTCTTGCTTTCCAAGGGAAAAATCGACTCCAAGAAGGTTCGTGTGGAGTTCTCTCTGGAGGACATGGATATGTCCGGTTTCCAGAACGACGCCACCTACGGTCAGATCAAAGAACGTGTTTTGCAGCAAACTGGCTTGAAGGTTTCCTCTCTCTATATCGCCCAAATCAAGCAGAAACATGGCATTATTGAGCGTGAAAATTACAACAAGTCAAAGTCTGAAAATGCCAGACAGCCGAAATGCCCACCGGAAAAAGAAGCGGCAATTACGGAGGCATTGAAGTATTTTGGGATGATTTGAGGCGGCAGACAAGGAATGTTTGATTGCTTGAGGAATCGGATAGATATCCGAACGACACCGGAGCATCGGCTGATAGATCGAGAATAAGTACAGCACAGCCCACCGATCGTTGTTGACCGGGTGGGCTGTGCTATTATTTCAGTTCGCAACCAGGAGATTCCAAATGACCGTCTGTTTTAAATGTTGTCGAGAATTTTTTGGACGGCATATGGCTTGGCATATTTGATAT
>JAHHTO010000246.1 GCA_020024595.1 Schaedlerella sp. | reverse complement strand
AGAAGCTTTTTTTGCACCCTAATATCCAAGTGAAAACGGCTGATTCCCAACACATTATTTTTTTCTGCTGAAATGTCTTTTTGGGGAAAATCATCTTCGGGAATAGCAGCACTAGCACTCTCAATGGATGGCTCATCAGATAGCCACACCATATCTTTTTGTGTAGCGGAAATTGGTAGAACTTGATAAAATGGAATCAGGAACAGCAACATAATAGCAATACATCCAATATAGCGAAAGCGCTCATCTACAGAATCTTTTGCCCAAGCGAGCAATCCCTTAGATAACAGGAATACGCTGCTTGCGATTATGTTCAAAAATAACAGAGTATAGAGCAGGTAAGAAACCATATAAATCCCTCCGTTATTACTGATTGTCCAGCCATTCTTTCAAAGAATTTCGATCCTCTTCTGACATCGGTGTTCCGCCATACAAAGCGGCAAAGAAATTCTTGATGGAACCATCATAAAGCGTGTCTAAGATTCCCTGTGCTCCATCCTGCTCATATTCCTTCTGTGATTTTATAGGATGGTAATAAGGAACCCTGCCTTCGCGTTTAGAGGAAATAAGTCCTTTTTGTATTAACCGAGCGAGAAAAGTTGCTAATGTGGATGCTTTCCACTCTTTGTTGTAGTGTTCAGCAAAGTATGCTGCCAGTTGAGCTGTAGACATCGGAGATTTTGATTGCCACAGGACCTGCATGATTTTATATTCGGTTTTTGAAAGCTTTTTGGCTCGATTCATCGTACTTCCTCCTTTTTAGATGGCTTCATTCTACTACAAAGATACCGAAACGTCAACAATTCTAGCGGATTGAGTACAATATAAGTTTGAAACTGAGCAGATTGTAGGTTTGCACATGCTGTATTCATACTTGTAGGTACAGAGGTGTTAGTGACCTTCACGATGCATCATGATAAGTAGAATCCTGGTTTTTCTATGGCAAAAACAGATTAGTCGGTTTTACCCTAAAATAGTTCCATACTATGTGAAATCGTTGACATTTTTACATTCATGTAGTAGAATGCAGATATCCAAGATAGACGTATCTTGGATACGAAAATATGATGGATTGATCCAGACAACTCTCCAAAGCTCAAAAAGCATAAGGAAATTTCCCCAAAATTAAAAAGAAGAAGGTGGTTTTATGATTTCATCTATTCGCACAATTCCACTGGAAACACGCGGAATCTCGTTGCATAGTGGTGCAAAAGCTGCTTCAGGAAATCAAAAGTATTTTGGAATCAAAATCTACAAGGATGCATTTGTAAATGGAGGATTCGCTGATGGGCAAACCTTTGGTGTAAGCTATACAGAGGATTCCACACCGGAAGATCCAATCGTCCATATTCAAGGGAATTCCCTGTCTGGATCATTTGATGAAATTGTTCATATTCGCGACATTGATCCCAGAAACGCCAGCTATGCGGAGTTGTCCGCATTGGTTGGACATCTGGGGAAAACCGGAGAACTGGATACCAATCATGGCTGGCTTTCGGGGCTTCCCTGTGATGTCCCCAAAGGAGATATTCACCAGAAAAAAGATTATACAAAGGTATTGCAGGATTACATGAACGGCAGAGGCAAATATAACCGTCCAATGACAATACAGGCGCAAACGCTTCTGTCTGCATACCAAAATCAAATCAGCCAGTTGGATGCAAAGCGTGAAATGGGTATTTCACCACTGCGTTTTAATTTGGGTGTACATGATTTGGGGAAAAGGCCCTCACCACAAGCTGCTTTTGGACCAGGAGAAAAAATTGGTATTTGGAAAGATTACGGCGACACTCCTATGAGTGACAAAGAGCTTCAGGAAGCTATCAATCCGGGTCATGCAACTACGCCAAAAGATATCTTTAAGGTACATGAACAATTTGCCGCTGAAAACAAAAACTTCAATTTGGACTATGAATTGTCTGATAAAGAACTGGAGATTTTGAAGGGCAAATATAACCTGAACGATATGACTCAGGAAGACTATCTCTCGCTGATCAACGATTTGTGCGATATGGGAGTTTTCAAGGACGAGGATAAAGCAGCATTAACTTCACCCACCATGCTCACTCCAATCGATTGGAAAGGTGGTGCAGGATGCACCTGCATTGGAAAAACCCATCTTGTTTCTGAAGACAGCTTTAATCCATACGATGTTTATAATCCTACTGATCTATTCACTTGGGTCAAGTATCGTTCATCCAATGAATACTTTGATCCAGATAAGCAGGATTATTTCAAAACAAAAGATGCTTTGCTATATGAGCGCTTAGGACAGGTGCTGAATCGACTTCAGTAACATCAATTCTCCAAAAGTGAGATCTGCAAGGATATACGAATGAAATAAAAGGAGGGTGTTACCCTGCTGTCTACAAGACAGTGGGACAACACCCTCTTTCTTCTAAATATAAAAGCGAATTGAACAATGCTATAAGACAAAAAGTATTTCTACCAATTCTTTTACATGAGAAAAGCCCATAATTCCATAGAAAAATTTGAGTAATAGTAACTTCAGAGCCACCATTTCATCGACGACCCTACACCATGCAGATACAAGCACGGGTCCCTTTTACCCTTTGGCTGATTGAAAAATTCATGATTGTGTGGTAAAATCTCTGAAAAATGCAAGCTGTAACGCAAATTGGTAAAAAATATGATGCCTTTTGGCTGGTCAGGAGAAAACAAA
>JAHHTO010000245.1 GCA_020024595.1 Schaedlerella sp. | reverse complement strand
GAAAAGAAAAAATAGTGTAGCATATCTGCTGGTGTCAGCTTTCCTATCACAACCGGGATTTGTGGAACGAACCCGATCCGGCAGCTTTCTTGTTCATGATTGATATTCCCAAACAATTTGATCGTCCCAGATTGGGAGCGAACCGTTCCCATGATTGTTTGAAGCAATACGGACTTTCCCGCATGATGGCCACCATAAAGGACATACACTTCTCCGCGTTTTACTTGGAATGTAATATTTTCAATCCCATTTCCATCTGGGAACTTATAGGTCAATCCCGCTATTTCTAAGACCGTATCCATGCAACCATCTCCTTTCATAGCAGTTTCTATTGTAACAAATTGATCTTCAGAGTTTATAAGTTTTCTCTAAGGATTAACTTTGCATTTTAAATCCAAGCCCCCAAACGGTTTGGATATAACTTTCGTCTGGATTGACCTTAGCAAATTTTTTGCGGAGATTTCCAATATGGACATTGATGGCATTATCGTCTCCGATGAAATTTTCGTTCCATACACTCTCAAATATATTGTTCTTCGTAAATACCTTTGTGGGAGCAGACATCAACAGTTGTAAAATCAGGTATTCATACCTTGTTAAAGCAATGGCTATATTTCCAATTTTGACTTCCATATAGTCTGTATTCAAGGACAAATCTTTGAATTGTAGTACTTTTCCATTTCCAGATGCTCTATGACTACGTCGCAACACTGCCTCGATCCGCACCAACAGCTCTTGGTTGTCAAATGGTTTGGTAATGTAATCATCAGCACCATTGCGCATCAGGTTTACTTTACTTTCTATATCTGTTTTGGCAGAAACGCCAATAATCGGAATATCGGCATTTTGTCGTATTTGTTCCAAAACGGTTTCACCAGATATACCCGGAAGCATCAAATCGAGCAATACCAAATCAAACTGGCCTTTTTCCATCAAAAGCAGCGCTTCGCTTCCGGAGTATGCGGAAATAGGGATATAGCCATGCTGGATCAGAAGCCGCTTTGTCATATCATTTAATAAAATGTCATCTTCAACAATTAGTATCTTATCATTTCTTTCCATCTTTCATTCTCCTGTCAATAGGCCTTTCTGTATCAGTCAGATGGTAGCCATCTTCACAGCACCAAAAATTCGGTCTTCTGCAAGTATATTTTAATTCGACCTCTCGAATAATACAAGGATGAATAACGTGGATTTATCACATCTACTCAATCCTCATATAACCTGCACTTTTCAAGATGTCTTCGTTTTTTCTTTCTCTGTACGTCAAATAGGGGCTACCGTGAAACACGGTAGCCCCTGTGGTTTACCAGCTCCTATTTGTATTTTTTGTCTGGTAGGCTGATGGGCAAATAAAAATGGAGTGAGCGGATGTTGATTTTCAAAACTTCGGTTAAAGGATTGGTATGAGATTGCAGATTCCACTGTCTATGCAACAATTAAATCTTTGGAGAAAAAAGAGTATATTATTGGGAAAATACAACGAGACGGAAATATGCCTGACAAAACAATCTATTCTCTTACTACTGCCGGTTATGCCGCTCTGGAAGATACTCTGAAATCATTTCTTTCACATTTTGAATATGATTTGGTTCCCTTTATGATCGCAAGTTTCTTTATTGATATGATTGGTTGCGAAAATACACGAATCTGTTTACAAAAGCGGCTTACATATCTTGAAAAAAACAAAACTAGCCTACTGTTGCAAATTGAAAAACTACAAAATGATTCGAATATTCCTCACTATGTAATCGGAAATGTGGAACACAATCTTCTTGTGGTGGAAACAGAAATCATTGCAACAAAGAAATTGATTGACCACCACTCTTTTGAGCAAAAATGAATTCCGCATTGTAAGGGTGTGTCAATACATCTGCTGTGAGAAAACCACCCTCCCGTAGGATTGCGACTGCATGGCATACACTGAGCTTGGATACGTTCAAGTGTTTGTTTATTGTATCACAGAAAAGAACTCTGACAACCTTTTCCTGTTTTCCTGCGTCCATCCGCCAGCCCATTGGATTCTTCCATGTTCGATAAACATAAAATAATTGCAGCACTGCGCAATCAGTTCAGGGTCATGCGTGATTACAAAAATCGTTTTCCCTATCTTACTTAAGTTCTCTAAATTTTCAGCAACTTCTATCATGTGGCGATGATCCAAACCGCTTGTGGGCTCATCAAAAACGAGAACCTCTTTATCCGACGCGATAGCACTTCCAATCGCTACCCGCTGCTTTTGTCCGCCTGAGAGAGACATTGGGTGAAGCTTTTGAAACTCTAATAGAGTTAGATCAGACAAGATATTCTCCATCTGCATTTTATCAGTATTCTCATCATCACCCGGCAGACTTAGCAGGATTTCATCTTCTACACTTTCGGTGAAAAGCTGGTGATTTACATCCTGCATGACCATATAACATTTTTGAATACGCTGTTTTGCGTTTCGTTTCTCATTTTCAATGGTCAGAAACCCTTCAGCAGATTTTTCCAGACCACACAGGCATTTTGCAAAAGTGGTCTTTCCGGCTCCATTATCCCCCAGAACACCTACAACAGCGCCTCTTGGAATAGAGAGATTGGGAATATCCAGTGCTTCGGTCTTACCATAGGAAAAATGAAAATCATGGATTTCAATAGCTCCATCATGGTTTTTGGCTGCCGAAGTATCTGAATGGAAGGATGGATGCAAAG
>JAHHTO010000244.1 GCA_020024595.1 Schaedlerella sp. | reverse complement strand
CCAGAGATCTGCAAACCATGTCTCTTTGTATTTGCGCAACTTATTGTACCTTATCCAGCTGAATAAAAAAGATGAAGGATAGGGCCGCGTTATCGTTAAGCTGCAGCACAAAAACGCTAACGAGAGGAGACCATATCCTTCATGAGTAAAAGTATAACAAGAGCAGATCATACATCTGCTTTTGGAAGAAACACTGGGATGGAGATCGGCATCTCTGGCGTATGAATCTCGACATGGCAGAGCTTATGGCACCGACTCAGAAAGCGTGGTGATGCACGCCGTTCGGAGAGTCTATTCCGTATCATGCACAAGCTGGACATATTTCAGCCGATTCTGAACTCGGTGTCTGACACAAGATTATTCGCCCTTATACACCATATCGTAACAGTAAATCCACCCTTTACCCGTTATAAAATACCAGCCTTTTCAACAGAGAAATTTCAGGATCACAGTTTTCATTATCATAGATCCCACCATAAGGATGTCTCAGTATAGTTTCACTTTCTTCTATATTGTGCTCAATCAAACGATAAATAAAATCAAACTTTTTCGGTATTTCCTCTGTATTACCAATCGTATTCCATCGATTCCAAAAAAATTCTACAACAGTCTGCTTTACCTTCTCTTTATCGTTTTCAGTTAAACTCCAATCATCGAGTTTGGATCTTCTTTTTATTATTATAGGAAATGCAGCAATTATTTTTTCAGATTCCACAAAGGCAAAAGTTATCTTCTGTTCTTTTGTACCTTCACAGCTTCCTCTGCAGTCACAGACCCATTTTAATTTATCCATGTCCTGTTTCATGTATTTATAACGACTCCATAGCCTCACATCTTTTTTCCGATGTGCCAAATACATTAGAAACGCGATAAACTCATCACGCGTGAACTCAACCATATAGTTCGCTTTCAAATCCAAATGTTTTGGAACATCCGCATCAGTCTGAAGCTTTACCATCTTATCTTCTTGAAAACAAACTGCTGAGGAAACAACCTCTTGATCTTCACCAATGAGCCTTAATAGTTTAGAAATCTTGTTCTCTGTCCATGGGTTCAGAGCATTGTCTAGTAAATTTTGCATGTATATCTTCTGAATATCATCTTTGATAAACGGTATATCATCTTTAAAAGATGCCTTTAGTTGAATAAGCAGTTGCTTTTCCTCCCGCAGCTTCTCTGAATATGGCTCTACTGAAAATTCAAAGTCTTTCAAAAAATCCTCAAAACTGATATCCTCTTGTTTGCCTGATCCTTTATGATAATCCATAACCCAATCTGTAATAAACTGGTAAAAGCTAACCGCATCCTGAACCCTATCCCTTTTCCAAATTGCATTTACAGGTGCATAAACTATATGAAATGTTTGTACAATTGATTCTTCATCCACCTGTTGTGACATAGTAGTCTGCCCAGAAGGATATAATGTAAATTTATGAAGCCTCTCACCGTTGACAGCTAAAGTATATGAATGATTAGACGACCCTCTCTCTACAGGGCAATATTTATACCAATCAATCCAAGGGCTAGCTGATAAGGAAAATATAGAAAATTTTCCTGTATTCATTTGATCAATCGTACGATTAAAAATAGAAAACATAAAGGTATAAATTGGATTTCTATCTTGTGGAAATTCTTCTGGCTTCCGACCATTTTTTGTAAAGCTCTCCACCCTATCAGGCTTGCTGTAAGCACCGCTATAAAGCTGACTCCATCGAAATCGATATCTTTGTGCACTGATACGTTTCATGAATGTACCCAGCAGAAATTTGCTTACGGTATCGATTCCATAACAAACTTTCTTCGAGTTTGGTTTATAAATCAAATCAGACGGACTAAGAATGGTTCCTAAAAACACAGTATGCAGCTGTTCCACTTGTTCCTCATCCCATTTTTTCTCATACAACACATCTTTAATCCGACTCCAACCATCATTTTTTATTTCCCAAAAATCCATTATATAGTTACGATGTGTACCAGGATTTATTTTTGCAGTCTCCAGATATTTTCCAGAAAATATATCTTTTGCTGCCTCATTCATAAATGGACAGAAAAGGAGCGTAAAATCATAATATGCACGCTCTTTATATGCTTCTTCATCCAGCTCTTTTTCTCCATAATGCGCAGATCTAAGAAGCGATCTTAATGTTGCATAATGGCAGGCGCATCGTTCTGGAAACAGTTTCTTCCTACCATTAGGACCTGCATATAAATTTTCTAAAAGTGCGAGATTCTGAAATCCAGCCAAATCACCATAGCGATATTGTGTCAGAAAATTGTTCAGAATCTCTACACAATACTCCCTGAATTGTTCACTATCTTTTTCCTCTGACTTCTGGGATACAAGATCCCAACACATTTTCAACCCGTAAAGAAAATCCAAATGCGCCTTCATCTCTGATATAGGTTTTAGAAGTTCTTCCACTGGCTTGAATTCTTTATCAAGAATCACTTTTGAAACATCCATGATATCCCCTCCCAATTTATAGTATAACCAATTCAAGTATTAGATTTTATCGAAAACAGTCGAAAAACCACGAATCGTATCATAATTTTCGGGCTACATTCAGACTATGTCTACTCAAAATTAGACGTATTATAGCCTCCGAAAAATCTCCTGCTATCTCACACGATTCAGTCGCCTCTCAACCTCTCATACAACACTGTACCCACGGTTTCCATCACCTGCTGCATCATGT
>JAHHTO010000243.1 GCA_020024595.1 Schaedlerella sp. | reverse complement strand
GGTTCATTTCCCAAATTCGTTCTGTGTTGGGGACTGTCCGTTCAACAAAAATGTCGATGTGCCCCTTCAGCACTTTCATACCCCAGCCGCCGCCAATCGCAATAATCATACTGAGGCACACAACGGCCATCAAGCTGAAAAACAGTTTCTTTTGTACCTTCAAATTTCTCATTTCCCTTTGACCCTCCTAAATAGATTACCTTGTATCAACGCCTATATCGATCAAGGCCAGCTCTTTGATAATACTCCGCTTTGTCTTGATACATTTTTGTTTCTGCCACAGAAATCAGTTTTTCTATTTCTTCCAGGGCATTGTTTTCCGGGAGCTGACAGAAACCATACCCCACCGCTAAAATCACATTTTCTTTTGCCGCATCCTCCTTTAGTATATTGATTTCTTGCTTTAGAACTTCTGCTCCGATGTCAGAGCAAAACACTAAAAACTCATCTCCACCATGCCTGAATATTTTTTGATCCGGAAAATTTCTTCTGACTAAATTACTTGCCTGTAAAATCATGCGATCACCAGCCTGATGGCCTTTTGTGTCATTGATTTTCTTCAAGCCGGTAATATCTATGAAGATGATGCCAATTTCTTTACCCGTCTGGGTTTTTAATGTTTCAATGTAATCCCAAAACGCATGGCGGTTTCCCATTCCGGTCTGCTGATCCTCATAGCTCATTTTCGTCAGCTTTCTAATTAAGTCACGGTTTCGGATTGCACCGCAAATGTAATGGCCCATGAGATGAAGAAGTCCAATCGCTGAGTCCACAACTCCTTCATCGGGGTTATCCACCCCCATAAAGCCTATCAACGATCCACCTAAATTGTACATGGGAATGACCGCAATAGAAGAAATATTATAAGTATATAAAATCTGGAACAGCGGCAGGTTTGTTTCCTTAATCTCACGGATATCCTTCAGCATGACATTCCCCTGTGTCTTAAAGGCACGCTGCCACACTTGCCATTCCTCTAACGTACAAGTCTGCAATTTTTCTTTATATGAGGAGATACCATAGCTTACCCACTCATAGGTATTTGAAAGGTCTCCATTTTCCATGATCTCAAAAATGTACGCTCTCTCACCTTGGGTCATTCTTCCCAAGTGCTCCAGCAGACAACTGATTGCTTCATCTGGAGTGTCCTTTTGCAGTGCTGTATGAACAGCATTTCTGATTTCATTTTCAACATCGCAATACCGTTTTACAGCTCCATTTTCTTCTTCCTGGTCTGTAATATCCATAGCAAGTTCGACACGGTATTTTCGACCATTCTTTTGCACCATTGTGTCTACCAAATACAAATAGGTAGAAAGTTTTTGGTTGAAACACTTTCGCTTGCACAGGCAGTTTTCACGCAAATCCTTATTATTGCAAAAGGAGCATGGCATTGTGTTTTTTTGAAGAGCCTGATAGCATTTCTGCCCTATGATCTCATCCTTGGACTGATAGCCAAATAGATCCACAAGTTTCTGATTCACATATACAATGTCATATGTTTCTACATCTACTACATAAACCACTTCATTGAGTTGATCGACAAATTCTCTCACTATATCCAAGCTCACTCCTTTTGCAGCATCGACAGTCGTGTGGATTCGCAAATCTGGTTATTTCTATCTGAAGAAATACTTTTTTCAATGGCAGATATTTATTGCAGGCTTTCAGCCATATGTAGTCATAAAAAATACATAGAGAGAGTTGTCCTGTGTCCAACATCTCCTATGTGTTACAGTTTCAAGTGTTTCAGGTACAAAAAGAGGCAGAGCATTTCCTGCTCTGTTCAAGTATGCGACAATCGTTTCAATCTTCCAACTTCCAACTCCCAAACAGATTTATCATAATTTTCCAATATAATAGCACAACCCATTCCTTTCGTCAATCCCTCTCTGCATTTTATTATTTTCCGCATTAAATTACATGAAGAATTATCTTTTTCCATAATATATCTCAAATTCAATCACATTATCGAAACTTTACACTTTTCTAATATATATCTGAACAGACAGACTCAATCTATCCTATTCATGGATTTACAGAAAATATTTTTCCAGCTGCACTTCAAAGAATATATAAAGCAGGAAACGATTCCCTTTGGGATTCCATATTTTCTGTCTCTGTATGTGCCGGCACATTCCCCCTCCCCCATCGGCTGCTCATTTCAGCCAGCCGATCCAAAACCGGCATGGGTTTCATTTTATTGCGGCTGACCAAATGATTTTGATTGACAGTTTTCCACTTTTTCACTTATAATAATACAAAACCAGTGAAGGTCATCGAATTTCATGTCACGATCCCGGCTGCCGTATCAGGGCAGCCAACGCTCAGAGGTGGTGCTGCTCCACAAAGAGATGCTGTCAAACAGAGCAGACGGACTGAGTTTTCAACAGAACGGAGGTCATTCTATGAAAAAATCCCTTAAAATCTTCTTGATCGTGGTTGCCTGTCTCCTTGTGGTGGGACTGATTGCCGGCGGTGTGGCGACGTTTATGCTCAACAAGGCGGCCAACACCGAGGAATATACCATAGGCAGCGATACCATAAAATCTGTCAAGGCAGTGGTCGAGAAGCGCACTGTCACTTCAGTCTCCACCTCCATCAAGGATGGCGTCACTACAAAGACCGTTCACTACAAGTCCGATTCCGTACAGGAGGACCTGATCCAATACGTCCAGTATCTGAGACAGGATGCGGGTTTCCAGCTGATTGCAGACATGAACCTGGCGCAGATCCCCGCCAC
>JAHHTO010000242.1 GCA_020024595.1 Schaedlerella sp. | reverse complement strand
AATCCAATTTGGCGGTGCAGGTATTGCTAAAATGATTGAATATCGCATTGTGCCGCTGTTGACTTGCTGTGCCAAAATTGGTGAAGAACTTTCTGCTGCCGCTCTCACTCGAGGGCTCGGCGGAGAGGTAAAGCGAACCAACATTTGTAAAATCGGATTCCATATTCAGGATTACTTGGTACTCTCGCTCTGCATTATCCCTTTTTTCTTACTTATTCTACAGTTTTTCGGTATTTCCATATAGGGAGGCTACCATATGATTCAAATGAAAAATGTAAATTTTCAATATAACGAAACACCGTCTTCGTCCTTGAAAGATCTTTCTTTAACAATTCCAGACGGTCAGTGCATATTGCTTTGCGGAGAATCCGGCTGCGGAAAAACTACACTTTCTCGTCTGATAAATGGATTGATTCCCCACTATTACGAGGGGATTTTGCAGGGCACTATCACAGTAAATGGATTGGATATATTAAAAACTGAGCTATACGAAACTGCAAAAATTGTTGGAAGCGTCTTCCAAAATCCAAGAAGCCAATTTTTTTGTGTAGATACCACCAGTGAAATTGCTTTCGGATGTGAAAATATGGGATTGCCAGAAGATGAAATCCGTAAAAGAATGGAAAATACCGTACAGGAACTAAATATGGAACATTTACTCGATCGAGATATTTTTGAACTGTCCGGCGGAGAAAAACAAAAGGTTGCATGTGCATCGGTTTCAGCTCTTTGTCCAGATATTTTTGTATTGGATGAACCAACATCAAATCTGGATGTAAATGCAATAGAATACCTAAAAAAAATAATCCAACTTTGGAAAGCAAAAGGAAAAACCATTGTTATTGCAGAGCATCGTCTGTATTGGCTGATGGATCTATGCGACCGTGTCCTGTATCTTAAGGACGGAAAAATTGCAATGGACCAGTCTGTGAAAGAGTTTTGTACTCTGCCATCAGAGCAGATTGCTCGAATGGGGCTTCGTGATTTGCTGATGAAGCCAATCACCATGCCCCCCTATACGCTGTCTTCCACCATTGAGCTTCGAGATTTTTATTTTGCATACGATTCCGAACCAATACTTGATATTCCTTCGTTCTCCCTTCCGCAAGGCGGAATTATTGCCGTAATCGGCAATAACGGCGCGGGAAAATCCACGTTCACGCACTGTTTGTGTGGACTGGTAAAGAATTTTAAAGGTTATGCAGTCATGGATGGTAAAATTTTACATCGAAAGGAACTGCTCAAGCAAAGTTATATAGTAATGCAGGATGTCAATCACCAGTTATTCTGTGAATCTGTCGATGAAGAAGTTCAATTAGGCATAAAAGAAGAAAACAAAACAGGTGTTTCTAAAGTCTTAAAACAACTGGATTTGCTGGATCTTACAGATCGACATCCTATGAGTTTATCTGGAGGACAAAAACAGAGAGTAGCCATTGCAACTGCAATATTATCAAACAAATCTTTGCTGGTATTCGATGAACCTACCAGTGGATTAGACCGCCGACATATGGAACAGACCGGTGCCTTGATTTCTTCATTAAGAGGCAAAAAAACAGTGCTAATCGTAACGCATGACTCGGAATTGATTTCACAATGTTGTACCCATATATTATATTTGGAGCATGGAACCATAAAAGAGTTGTGTTCAGCCAACAGCGGAAGTCTTCAAGAAATCCACTCTTTCTTTGGAGCTCATTCTAAAATTTCCACAGTAAGTGCAGAGGAGGAAACAATATGAAAAAAGAAAAAGGAACATTTTCATGGATTATGGAATTTGCGGGGCAAAAGCGAGCATACTATATCCTCAGTTCCATTCTTGCATCTATCGGATCGATTTGCCAAATGATACCATTTGTTGTAACAGTACATATCATCAATAAGCTGCTAAACGGCAACACTCATTTTCAAAGCTACTTGACAGACTTTCTGATACTGACGGGAGCCTGGCTTCTTCGCGTTCTATTTCATGCACTGTCTACTACAACATCTCACGCCGCAACTTTTGCAGTATTAGGAAATATCCGTAAAAGAGGGCTGCTCAAATTAGAGCAAATGCCGTTGGGTGATGTACACAAATTAGGATCCGGTCATTTAAAAAATATTCTTGTAGAACGTATAGACAGTATCGAAATCACGCTTGCCCATATAATCCCTGAAATGACAGGTAATCTGTGTGCTGTTTTGATCACAATTCTTTTTCTCTTTGTTATTGATTGGAGAATGGCATTGGTTTCTCTGATCACATTTCCACTCGGTATGATCTGCTTTATGTGCATGATGATCGGATATGAGAAAAATTATATGCGCACCGTTCGTGCAACCAAGAATCTGAATGATGTTGCCGTAGAATATATTGGCGGCATTGAGGTTATTAAGGCTTTTGGCAAGGCAAAAAGTTCTTATGATAAGTTTGTTACCGCAACAAAAGAAAGTGCCGCCAGCTATGTAGATTGGATGCGAAAAAACAATATCTTTTTTACATTCTCTATGAATATCATGCCCGCTACTTTAATCTCTGTTTTACCTATCGGTGGTTTATTTGTAAAAAATGGCTCTCTGTCCTTATTAAATTTCGTCTTAGTTATCATCCTTTCTATGGGATTGATCACACCGATCATCAATTGCATGGCATTCAGCGACGATATTGCAAAACTGAAAACTGTGATTGGCGAAGTCACATCTATCGTGGATGCAGAAGAGATGCCCAGACCGGAGGTTGGAAATGAACAGCCCAAAAACCACACGATCACACTCAACGAAGTC
>JAHHTO010000241.1 GCA_020024595.1 Schaedlerella sp. | reverse complement strand
GGCTGTGATATAATATAAAAAATGACCGTGAATGGAGAACTGTAATGCCAGTTAGTTATGATAGGCTTTGGAAGATGCTCATTGATAAAAAAATCAATCGTACAGAACTTAAGAATACAGCAGGGATCAGTTTCAATGTTTTGGCCAAAATGGGACGAGATGAGTTTGTTTCTATGGAAAGCCTATATAAAATCTGTGTTGCGATGAACTGTGATATTAACGACATTATGGAGTTTATTAAAGTATGAAAATAATTGACCATGCTATTCAAATTACAAATGAATACATCGATCAGATGCCCAAGACTCTTCGTAAGAAGTATGGTCAATTCTTCACCAGTAAGGAAACTGCTATATTTATGGCGCAGTTGCTGAACATTCCTGAAGAAAAAGAAGAAATCTCCATTCTCGATCCTGGAGCTGGCTCTGGAATCCTGTCCATGGCACTGATTGACAGACTGCAGGAGATGCCTAAGCTGAAGCGGATTATTTTGGTTTGCTATGAAAATGATCCGAATATTTTGGATTTGCTGAAAGCGAACTTGAATTGGGCCTGCCAAAGTTCAACTATTGATGTTGCATATCAGATTATTTCAGACAACTATATCCTAAGTCAGATGGAAGATTACAATTCTATGTTTGGTGCTAATCTGAACCCGGTCAAATATGATCTTGTGATTGGAAATCCTCCGTATATGAAGATTCCCAAAGATGCTCCGGAAGCATTGGCTATGCCTGATATCTGCTATGGAGCTCCCAATCTCTATTTCCTTTTTGCATCCATGAGCCTTTTCAATTTGAAGGAAAATGGTGAGATGGTCTATATTATTCCTCGATCTTGGACGTCCGGAGCTTACTTTAGGAGATTCAGAGAAAAGTTCCTGACCGAAGGGGTTCTGGAACATATCCATCTGTTTGTTAGCCGTGATAAGGTTTTTGAAAGAGAAAGTGTCTTGCAGGAAACCATTATCATCAAGATCAAAAAAACACGAGAAAAGCCAGCAAACATCATGATAACCTCTACAAAAAGCAATGCTGACTTCTCTGATATTACCGAGTTTGAAGCACCTTATTCTACGGTTGTGAGCGGAGAAGCATTCTACGTGTATCTGGTTACTGGAACCGAGGAAGTGGACACATTAAACCGCCTTAATCAGTGGACAGATACTCTACCAAGTCTTGGCATGAAGATGAAAACCGGTTTGACGGTAGATTTCCGAAACAGAGATGTTCTTCGGGATGAAGCAGAAGATAAGGCAGTTCCGCTATTTTACGCACAACATATTAAAGATGGAAAAGTGAGTTTCCCTGTTGGGAAAGAGCATGAGTATATTGTTACAGATCAAAAAGGACTTCTCCAAAAAAATGAAAATTACCTGTTTGTGAAGAGATTTACGGCAAAAGAGGAACATCGCCGGTTGCAGTGTGGTATTTATTTAGCTCACAAGCATCCGGAATATGAGGAGATCAGTACGCAGAATAAAATAAACTTCATTAGCGGACTTCAAGAACTTTCAGAATGCGTTGTGTATGGTCTGTATGTTCTGTTTAATTCCACACTATATGATAGATATTATCGTATTCTAAATGGATCAACACAGGTAAACTCCACTGAAGTGAATTCTATGCCTGTTCCACCACTATCTATCATAGAAGCGATGGGGAAAAAACTGATTCAAACGAGGGATATGTCAGAAGCGTCCTGTGATGCGATCATAAGGAGTTATGTATGAGTAAAATTGATGAAGCAAGAAAGATACTATCTGCATTGGAAGTTCCGGCAAAACAACAAAATGATATGTGCTGCTTAGTTCTTTTGGCAATGTCTGGTGTTACTGAAAATCACAATTGGAGTAATGCTCAAAATGAATGGATTCGCATTCATGATGTGATTGGCTTTGCAAGTTCAAATTTCGGGGTAACTTATGCTGAAAACAGCCGAGAGACAATCAGAAAACAGGCGATGCATCATTTTAGAAACGCAGCTTTTATTGAAGACAACGGAAGAGCAACCAATAGTCCAAATTATCGCTATAGGCTAACTGATGAAATGCTCGCACTTATTCAAAGTTATGGGTTATATGATTGGGAAAAACGGTTAGCAGATTTTAAGAAGAACCATGAAACTCTGGTGAAAATATATGCTTCCAAAAAGGAAATGCGTAAAATGCCTGTAAAAATTAATGGTGAGGATTTTACCTTCTCTCCCGGAAAACATAATCAACTTCAAAAGGCGATTATCGAGGAATTTGCTCCTCGCTTCGCACCTAATTCGGAGTGTCTATATGTTGGGGATACCACAGAGAAAGATTTGGTCAAGCATGAAGAAAAACTTCGAACATTGGGTTTTGATATTACTCTTCACGACAAAATGCCAGATGTGGTTCTTTATGTTGCAGATAAAGATTGGCTGTACTTTGTGGAATCTGTGACTTCTGTTGGACCGATGGAGCCTAAAAGAATCAAGGAAATTGAGGAAATGACAAAGAACGTTACAGCGGGTAAAATTTATGTGACAGCATTCCTTGATTTCAAAACATTCAAAAAGTTTTCCGAAGATCTTGCGTGGGAAACAGAAGTCTGGATCGCAGATATGCCAGATCATATGATACATTTGAACGGAGACAAATTTTTAGGTCCCAGACATTGAAAACGAAAGAGGAAAACATATGGGTCTCAAAGAGGAAATTGCAGAAAAAAGAAAAGATATGGTAGTGGATTCGTATCCGATGTCCATTGGTGAGGTAATGAACCTCTATAAAGATGGAGAACTTGATG
>JAHHTO010000240.1 GCA_020024595.1 Schaedlerella sp. | reverse complement strand
GCTTTTCTTCGGTACAGTGGGATTATGGTAAGAAAAGATGGACATACCATTGGAATTCCGGTTTCTATAATTACAGATTGTGATGTGAAACCATATGATGTTGACCCAGTAACAAAGGAAAGAAAGTTCAACGAGAAAATAATCGAATCGGCGCAGGCTGAAGAAGAAAAAAACGAAAAGTATACCAACGGTTCAGTTCGTGGATTCACTTCACCGAGGTGGACGTTGGAGTATTGCATTGCTATGAGCAGTCTTGCAGAAGACTTCCATAAAGCGGTTCATTATGGAAGAAAAATTTTGAATGCACGAGAGTATATCTCACTAACTGATGAAAAAATTATCGAAGCAAATCAAGCTGCTACAGAAGAAGCAGGTAAATGGAATAATTTGTCTCAGGCAGAAATTGCATATAATATTTACAGCTTAATGCTCAATGAGGAGGGAAAGAGCAGCTTAAAAGCAATCGTTGCTCAATGTTTAGCGTCAATCTTGCGCTGGAAGATATCGGTAATACCTAGCGAACTCACACAAGAGAAAATGTTTGATCTTGATTTGTATAGTCTAAAAACAGATGAGCAAAAGAAATCAGAATTAAAATCCAAGATTGAGGGAGATCAATTTCTAAGCTACATAGTGAACGCTATTAAGTATGCAGCAGGAGAAGTCGTGTAGATAAGGGGGATTCCATGGTGGACTGGGAAATTTCCAATCAGGATATTGAATCAACTGAGAAACTTCTTTTGCCAGAAGGATCGCACTTTCCAGATGATGCAAGAAACGTTATACGTTGCTGGCGTTCAGTTGATGTGGCAGCTTGTCCGGGTAGTGGAAAAACAACTGTCCTTCTCGCAAAGTTGAAACTGCTGGCTGATAGGATGCCGCTTAAAAATGGTGCAGGAATTTGTGTGCTTTCTCACACAAATGTTGCTGTGAATGAAATTAGAAATCGGCTTTCAGGCTATGCGGATAAACTTCTTAGCTATCCAAATTATATTGGAACGATTCAATCATTTGTTGATAAGTTCGTGACGATGCCATATCTGCGAGATATGGCCGGTCGAAATGTACAGGCAGTTGATAATCTTACTTATGCACAGCATATGCTAAATAGGATGCAAAATAACCCGAAGTACAGGGCTCTTGATTATGTGACAAAGAATAGTTTTGAAACTGGCGGTCAATTCACCGAACGACTTGATCATACACAGGCACTGTATATGCGGGATGATGGTGCCCTTTGCGTAGGAAAACAGAAAAAGGCGGTGGCGGGTGTGGACAAACCTTCTGCCAAACAGTTTAATGAATTGATTGTAGACCTCTTAAAGTATGAAGGTATAATGCGGTATCAAGATGCCTATTCATATGCTAGAACCGCTGTAGATGCCCTACCCGAAACATACACGGATCTCTTTTCATCACGATTCCAGTATGTGTTTATTGATGAATATCAGGACTGTGATAGTGTTCAGCGTCGAGCAATAGATGCAATATTTAACTCAAGAAAATGCACTGTAATCAAAATTGGAGATTCAGACCAAGCTATCTATAACTCTTCAGAAGACAAAACACCAGATTGGATGCCCCAAGATGGCTTCTTGCCTATTATGACATCTTGTAGATACAGCCAAGAAATTGCTAATGTGATTTGCAATCTAAAGAAGAACGACAAAAATATCGTTACGTTTGCAGGCAAGACTGGTGTTAAACCGGTATTACTTATTTTTGCCCCTGAAAAAATTGATAGGGTAATTGGCGGATTTATAAACGCATTAGAGACTCACGGACTCTATGATGATAAAGGCGTATATAAAGCTATTGGTGCTGTCAAAAAAGAGGATTCATCTGGACTTAAAATAGGAAGCTATTGGTCAGAGTTTGACGGATCTGTAAAAAAACAGAGCGGGTATAACTACTGGGTGTTAGTAGACAATATCGCCGTGAGCTTATTGGCTGGTAATTTATACAAGGCAGAACGCATCGTTCGTACACTATTATGCCGAATACTCCATTATGCTAAAATTAAGCACCCAATATCAGGCAAGGAGTATTCGGTAGCTACAATAAAAAGACTACTTGACAATGAATATCGGGATATATATCGCCAGTGGATTTATGAAATGTCAAGATTACAAAATGCTGAGAGAGGAACTGTTGACTGTCTCGTGCGCCAAAAGATAAATGAGCTTTTGAAAGTCAATAATCCCCACACAGCCGATATTTTCGATTGTTTACCAGAGTATTTTCTTGATGAGGTTGCTGTTGTAGGGCAGGCGGAAAAATCCGAGAAAAATACATTTGTCGATCCAATTCGAGGACGCAGGATAGAATTTGACACAATTCACGGAGTCAAGGGTGAAACACATGATGCGACTCTTTACCTTGAAACTGACAGGCAAGGGGCATCAGACCTAAATAGAATTCTTCCATATTACGGTATAGGTAAACTCGGAAGATCGAATCTGTTTGATTATAGTCGCAAGCTTGCCTATGTTGGTATGAGCAGGCCTAAGAAACTGTTATGCGTGGCGATGCAAGCTAAAACTTATGAAAAAAGTAAAGGTGCATTCACTAATGATTGGGAAATCATCGATTTACGGGAATGAAAATTTACATGATTTCGATATAGATAACAGATGACTGCTTATAGAATGTCAACTTCACATTTGTCTATATCAATATATAGGACTAAATTTGTTATCAATTTCAACAGAGAGGAAACGCAGCGGATGAAATATTTATCGACCTTTGAAGTAGCAGAGAAATGGGGTATTTCACACCGGC
>JAHHTO010000239.1 GCA_020024595.1 Schaedlerella sp. | reverse complement strand
CCTCCTAGACTCGCCAGAAGAGCAGATACACAAGACCCCATATTACACCCAAGAATCAAAAACGGACAGATAACAAATTTCAACATTCCTTGATTTGCCATCAAAATTACAATTCCGACTGTGGCAGAAGAACTCTGTAATACTGCAGTCACAACAAACCCCACAAGAATTGCAGCGAGCGGATTCGTTAAAGACTGTAAAATCCCTAGTATCTGTGGGGATTCTTTCAAAGAAGACATTGCGTCACTCATGGTGCTCAGCCCCATAAATAAAATACCGAATCCCAGCAGCACTCCTCCGATTTTCTTTACGTTCTGTTTTCCAGAAAACATAAACATCACAACACCGACAATGACAAACAGCGGCGCGATATCAGACAGGTTGAATGCAATCAGCTGTCCGGTCACAGTCGTACCGATGTTTGCACCTAAGATAACACCTGCCGCCTGAAACAGGTTCATCAATCCCGAATTCACAAAGCTGACAACCATAACTGTTGTTGCGCTGGAAGACTGCACGATTGCAGTAAATAAAATACCAACCAGCATCCCAATAAACCGGTTCTTTGTGAAGAACTCCAAGATGGAACGCATCCGTGCTCCGGCCACCTGTTCCAGACCGTCACTCATCAACTTCATTCCAAACAAAAATAATCCAAGACCACCCAGCAATAAAAAGATTGTCGTTATACTCATTTGTACATACCTTTCATTTTCCCTAATTCATGCTCTTTTGCAGATGCTTCATTTCGCACTATATGTACGAAAATACTTTTTTCCATTCTCGATATCTGCATCCACCTGACATTTCAGTTCTTCAAGCGATACAAACTTTCTCTCAGGGCGCAGAAATTCGCAGAATTCTGCTGTAACTTGCTTCCCATAAGCATCCCCTTCATATCCATACGCAAATACCTCCACCAGAGGTCTTTTTTCTTCCGATACAGTCGGTTTCACACCCACATTTCCAATACCATTATACCAGATTCCATCCACACAAATGCGACATGTGTACACCCCGAATCTGGGGATGATTTTTTTCTCTTCTGGAAGTAGATTCATCGTTGGAAATCCAAGACTTCTTCCCAGTTTCTTACCATGCCTTACTTCTCCCGACAATTGATAGGAATATCCCAGCAGCACATTTGCAAGTGCCACATTTCCTTGTGCAAGTGCTTCTCGAACACCGGTACTGCTGATAATTTCTCCTTGATATCGTTCTTTTTCAATCACATCCAGTTGATACCCATACTTTTCTGAAAAGTCCGCCAACATCTGGACTTCTCCACGCTTCTTATGACCAAACCGGAAATCTTTTCCTACTACAACAGAAGCCGCATGAAACTGGTTTATCAAAATTTCCCGTATAAATGTCTCTGCTTCTATCTCTCGAAGTTCTTTTGTAAATGGACAGGCAATCAGATAATCCACCTGCTCTTCCAGCTGCTTTTTCTTCTCCTCACCTGTAAGCAGAACCTGCCGTCCCATATCAAAAGCACAGACTATACTTACTGTATCCTCATCTGCATATTCACAAATCTTGTCAATCAGCTTCTGATGCCCTCTGTGAAGTGCATCAAATTTGCCCATAGTCACTGCCGAAGACTTCTCACTTTTATAAGAATTCATTTCTGTAATATATTGCATGACTGTCCTCTTATAGCATCTTTATATAACATATTTTATTAAACTGTTTTATTATTTTCTTACTCTTCTGTGTCTAAAAACATTTTTTTACGCGGAATTCCTGCTTTTCTATTCCATATTCAAAAATTCCAACAAATCGTCCTCTTGTATCATACACTCTAACAGATTCACCATCTACAAATGTCCCCGGCTCTTCCAGCGCCTCTTTCTCAAAAGGATTTCCATTCAGTGCAAGTGTTTCATATCTACGTACAATATGCACTGCCCGAAACTCTTGAAACAATTTATCCACTGGAAGAAGAATTTGATCAAGAGTATGCTCCTGTACACATTCTTCTACCTGTTTCAAAGTCAGGCTATCCCGTAATTCAAAACAGCTTACATTTGTTCGAAGCAGAGTTTCCATACATCCTCCTACCCCCAGATCCGTCCCGATATCATGGCATAATGTGCGAATATAAGTTCCTTTCGAACAATGCACACGAACTCGAACACGCGGGAGTTCTATCGCCAAAACCTGAATGTCATGAATGAAAACTTTCCGTTTCTTCCGCTCCACTTCGATTCCTTCTCTTGCCAACTCATAAAGCTTCTTCCCCCCCACCTTCAAGGCTGAATACATGGGTGGAAGCTGATTGTATTCTCCAATATAGTTCTGAATACAATCCCGCACCTCTTCCTCCGTTAACGCACTGGTTTCCTTTTTTTCAAGCACTGTGCCCGAAATGTCCTGCGTATCGGTCGAAACGCCGAGCAGTAAAACTGCTTCATACACTTTGTCCTTATCGGTCAGCAGCCCACACACTTTGGTTGCCCTTCCAAGGCAAACAGGAAGCACCCCTTCAGCATCTGGATCCAAAGTTCCGGTATGCCCGATCTTTTTCTGTTTTGTAATTCCTCTAAGCTTCGCAACAACATCATGGGATGTATATCCTTTTTCTTTGTATATATTCAAAATTCCATTTATCATTTTATTGCATGTCGTTCAATCTGTTCAATTGCAGTACAATCTGCTTATTCACATTATTGATCACATCATGAACTGTTCCTTTCATGGTAAATCCCGCCGCTTTCACATGGCCGCCTCCTCCAAAGTATTTTGCAATAACGCTGACATCCACGCTGCCTTTTGAACGGAGACTAACTTTATAAATCTGGACATCTTGTTCATACAAAAAC
>JAHHTO010000238.1 GCA_020024595.1 Schaedlerella sp. | reverse complement strand
CCTATCAGCTGGACGGAGTATGGCATTGCAATTTTGCTGGCGGCTCTGGTTGTTCCCGCTGTGGAAATTGTGAAGTTCTTCCAGCGTAAGAGAGCAAAAAACTAAATTATATATATTTGTCCGGGATTCCATGGAATCCCGGACTTTTGACTATCAATTGCGAGAAAGAGATGGTATAATCAGAACCACATCAGAATACATCAGTTAAGGAGCGTGGATCGTGTGAAAAATTATGAACATATTACGAAAATGGAAGATATCATGAATAGTCATGAGAAAGCACTTGGAGAATTGGAGAAGATCCTGAATTACATTGAATCACATCAGGAAGATTATGAGGCACTTCTTAAATACTATTACAGTGCTCAGAGAAGACAGGATCTGGAGGATGATGAGAATGGTTTGATTCCCCAAACACTTTGTCGTGGTGTCCTATCGGAGGATGCAATTTTTGATCTTATCGGTGATTATCAAGGTTGCGCTATACGGATGATGGAGGATGCACTGAAAATATTTAAGGCAGTAGAGGGCATCACTTACGAAGATATTCAGTAATGGTTATTTGGAAAAGGTGATTTGTTGAAAAATAAATTGGATTACATCAGACAGCCTGTTACACTGTCGATCTCTAAAAATGTATGCAATTCTCTGCTGATATTCGCATTGGGCATTGTTTTGGGACTCGTTTCAAAAGTGTTGGATGAAACGCCTAGTAATATGTTGCCGCAGATTCTTCAGCCGCTTGATTTGGGAAACTTTTTTTCACGTATGGGATTTTGGCTTTTCAGTGGAATTTGTGTCTCCGTTTTTAGTTCTAATCCTTTGAGAGCGGCGCTGAACACTTTTTTGTTTCTGGCGGGAATGGTAGGCAGTTATTATGCGTATACGGTGTTTGTTGCCGGATTCTATCCTAAGTCATATATGATGATTTGGGTTGGAATGGCGATCCTTTCACCGATTCCTGCGTTTGTTTGCTGGTATGCAAAGAGTACGCATATCGTGTCACTTTGTATTTCCACCGTTCTTGTCATGTTTATGGCACGTCAGGCTTTTGTATTTGGTTTTTGGTATTTTGATGTCAGATATCCTTTGGAACTCCTTTTGTTTTTAGGTACTTTTGGCGTACTGTATAAAACTCCAAAACAAACGCTGCTTATTGGAATATCAGGAATGATGTTGTTCTTTTTGCTGTCACGCTGTGATTTGATGTTTGGCTTGTTATAGAATCTGAAAATGAATATTACTACCTTAGCGGTCATGCTCAGTTCGGCATGACCGCTTGATATTTTTCAAGTTGTATAAAAATTGTGGAAATCTAAGAAAGTGATTTCAGAATTTTTAAACCTAAAAATTATTATTTTGCAGCTGGTGAATATGTGGCATTATTTCGATTACTATGGCCTCAACATGGAATTCTAATCGGAAAGGAGTGCCTATATCAAGAGCACGCGGATCATCCGGGTGCTTTTTTAGAATATAGAGGTGAAGGGGCTGATGCTAATGGATTGCATTATGTTTCTAAATCTGATATGATAACAGCCAGAAAAGAGATTTTAGATGCCAGCGATGCAGAGATTATTTTGAAAATGGAAAAACATACAGGAGCCACTTCTGGGTGGGGTTCAGGTACTTCTTCGAGCATTGTTTGGGAAGAATGGAAGAAATTGCAAATAAATATTGATAAACGGAGGAATACAATATGCTGTTTTTAGAATATCCCCCTTGCAGCACCTGCAAAAAGGCTAGGAATTGGCTGGAAGCCAATGGAATTGCTTACACCGATCGTCATATTAAGGAACAGAATCCAACCCATGAGGAACTAAAAGCATGGTATGAGATGAGCGGGCTGCCTCTGAAGAGATTTTTTAATACCAGCGGTTTGGTTTATAAGTCTTTGGGATTGAAGGATAAGCTTTTAACTATGACAGAGGAGGAACAGCTGCGACTGCTGGCCACAGATGGTATGCTGGTAAAGCGTCCGCTGCTGATTGAAGAGCGGGTGGTACTCACAGGATTCAAAGAAGTTGAGTGGGCCGAAAAATTGTTGTAAAAAATCAGACTGCATATGCACATGGTTGCAAAGGACAGTTTGCTGAAATCAGAATGTTAAGCATTGTAATAGGACAAAAAGCTGAGAAGGACTGTAAATGAACTGCACCCCATTTGTTAGACAGTATGATATACTATCTAACAAATGGGGTGATTTTTAATTTAAAATACAGACGAATAAATCGCAGCGGAATTACAGCAGTAAGTGGAAAAAACAACGCTGCAACAAGAAAAATCTTTGATAAATCAAACAAATAAAATAACTGCATTAGAGGATCTAATGCAACAGCGATATACATCACCAAACGGCAAAGCTTTGCGGCATTGCTGCTTGCAGTATCAAAAGTGGGATTACACTTCTTTTCGTATTCTTGCAGTACGAGGATAAAGGATTCGATACCCTCATACAGTTCGTTGTTGTTTTCAGACTCCAATTCATCGAATGGATCAATCTCCGGCTACAAAAACCGAAATATGGTTTCCACGTTCCAGTAACTTGCCCAATTATAAATAGCTGATTTTTATCATGTTTGACCCGTATTTAGACACTGAAATCCTATTGCTTCAGAACTAATAAAGCAAAAAGCCCCGAAATCTTTCGATTTCGGGGCAGATTTGAAGAAATAATAAATTATCTCTTGGAGAACTGAGGTGCACGACGTGCAGCCTTCAGACCGTACTAAAATAGGCTGAATGCTGATTTTCCTTGATATTACAGCGTTTTTCGGGTGTTGACCCTTCGGTTGTCCTATTCCTTAACCCAAAAAATAGGCTCCTTTTAGGAGGGAGT
>JAHHTO010000024.1 GCA_020024595.1 Schaedlerella sp. | reverse complement strand
GTTATGAGGAAGGACTTGGATATGGAGTCGTAAGTTCGGTAGAGTATAGTGAGATCCTTCCAGACGGACATTGTCGTGTGATTGCAACGGATATGACAATTGCACAGTCAGGTACCGGCATTCTTGTGAATCAGGACGGGAATGTGATCGGGCTGATTCGGCAAGGAGTTCTGGAAAAACAGGATGGAGAGAACAGGGAGACAGTCGCGAATGCACTGGCTATTTCTGATTTAAAAGATGTTATGGAATTGTTGCTGAATGGGAAAAGTGTGCCATATGCAGGAATTTATGGTGTTGCAGTGACATCTGCTGTTTCAGAAGAACAGGAGATTCCAGAGGGACTCTATGTCACACAGGTGGAGAGTGATTCGCCGGCAATGGATGCGGGAATTCAAAATGGGGATGTGATCCAGTTCGTAAATGGAGAACTTGTAACAGGGATCAATTCTTTTGAATCCGCTCTTCTGGAATGCACCGTGGGAGATCTTGTAAAGGTGCAGGCGCAGAGAAGAGGATCCGGTGGATATGTGAATGTGAATTTTACGTTGACTGTAGGGTGCCGAGAGTAAGACTAAGACGGATAGAAAGAGGACAGAGTAAGTTATGAAATATATTAAGGATTTACATGAAGGTGAAACAATCAGAAGTATTTATCTGTGTAAAGGAAAGCGGTCTGCGGAGACGCGTAATGGAAAACCATACGATAATCTGATATTACAGGATAAGACGGGGGTTCTGGATGGAAAAATCTGGGATCCAAATTCTCAAGGGATTGCTGATTATGATGAGAAAGATTTCATCGAAGTTGTGGGAGATGTGATTACATATAATAATAATCTGCAGTTAAATATCAAACAGCTAAGTAAGGCGTCTGAAGAAGACTATAATCCGGCGGACTATATGCCGACCTCAGAGAAAAGTGTAGATGATATGTATGAGGAACTTCTGGGATATATTCGCAGAATTTCTAATGATCATCTACGACAGGCAGTGGAATACTATTTTGTAAATGATACAGAATTTATTAAGATTTTTAAGGGGCATTCTGCCGCAAAAACTGTACATCACGGATTTGCGGGGGGATTACTGGAACATACATTGAGTGTCATTCGTCTGTGTGAATACTTTGCAAATGCATATGAAATCATCAACAAAGATTTGCTGATCGCATCGGCTGTCTGTCATGATATTGGAAAAACACGGGAACTGTCAGATTTTCCGGATAATGATTATACGGATGAAGGACAGCTGATCGGACATATCGTAATCGGCGTGGAAATGATCAGTGAAGCGATTCGTACGATCCCGGATTTTCCTGTCGTACTTGCCAATGAGTGGAAACACTGCATCATTGCACATCATGGAGAATTAGAATTCGGATCTCCGAAGAAGCCGGCACTTGCAGAGGCTGTAGCACTGAATCTGGCGGACAACGCAGATGCAAAAATGCAAACTCTGAAGGAAATTTTCAAAAATAAAAAGGGGACAGACTGGTTAGGGTTCAACCGGTTATTTGAGTCAAATCTACGCAGAACAAGTGAGGTCTGAATATGATGCAGAAAAATGAAACTGCAATTGTTAAAATTGAAGATATCGGAGTAAATGGAGAGGGTATAGGCAAGATCGATGGCTATACCCTATTTATTAAGGATGCGGTAATCGGCGATGTGGTGGAAGCCAAAGTGATGAAGGCAAAAAAGAATTATGGATATGCACGCCTGATGAAGGTCATAACACCGTCTGAATATCGAGTGGAACCCAAGTGTATGTTTGCAAGAAAGTGCGGCGGTTGTCAAATTCAAGAAATGACATATGAGAGACAACTTCTGTTTAAGCAAAATAAAGTGCGGAGTAATCTGGAGCGAATCGGTGGGATTGCGCCGGAGCTGCTGGAGCAGACAATGGAGCCGATCATAGGGATGGAGAAGCCGTTCTATTATCGAAACAAGGCACAGTTTCCGTTTGGAACAGATAAAGAGGGAAAACCAATTACCGGATTCTATGCAGGACGGACTCACGACATTATTGCAAATACAGACTGTGCATTGGGAGTACCGGTGAATCAGGAGATACTGGAACTGGTACTGGATTTTATGAAGAAATACCATATTTCTTCTTATGATGAGAAGACGGAGGAAGGGCTGCTTCGTCATGTCTTGATTCGCTTTGGATTTATAACGAAAGAAATTATGGTGTGTTTTGTGATTAATGGAACGAAGATCCCGCATAGCGAAGAATTGATAGAAAAACTGATAAAAATAGAGGGGATGACCAGTATCACCATCAGTCCGAACAGGAAGCGGACAAATGTAATCATGGGAGAAACGTATGAGGTTTTGTGGGGACAAGAAGTGATCACAGATTATATCGGCAATGTGAAATATCAGATTTCACCGTTGTCATTTTATCAAGTGAACCCTGTACAGACAGAAAAATTATACGGGCTTGCAATGGAATATGCAGGACTTCAGGGGCAGGAAACGGTCTGGGATTTGTATTGTGGTATTGGGACGATCTCTCTCTTCCTTGCCCAGAAAGCCAAAGAAGTCAGGGGTGTGGAGATTGTACCGCAGGCGATTGATGATGCAAGACATAATGCAGAGATGAACGGGATTAAAAATGTAGAATTTTATGTAGGGAAGGCGGAAGAAGTCTTGCCGGAATATTATGAAACCTATGACAGAGAACATCCCGGCGACACTGCCAGGGCAGATGTCATTGTTGTGGATCCACCCCGAAAGGGATGTGAAGAGTCACTTTTGAAAACAATGCTGGATATGGAGCCGGAACGGATTGTCTACGTAAGTTGTGATTCTGCAACACTGGCACGGGATTTGAAGTATCTGTGTGGAATCGGAGAAGAAGACGCTCAGGAAAGCCGTAGGAAGTACAAACTGGTGAAATGGAGAACTGTGGATCAGTTCCCGATGAGTGTGCATGTGGAGACTTGTGTGTTGCTACAAAGACGAACTATGTAGAAATCCTTAATTTTAGGCACTTTTTCAAGCATATCATGTTTACAAGTGCGGACGATAAAATCAGAAATAAAGAGATTAAAAACTATATCAATGTTTCAGTAGTTGTTGATATAGAGTGTGGGAACACAACAAACTAAATATTAAATTTGAGGGGTATTTGTAAACTTAGTTGTTATTTATTTTAAATTGTTTTTTTAGAATATCCTTTAAAGCAAAATATTCTGACGAAAGCTTATTCATAGCAGTCCACATATGAATTGATGTATATTGCAAATCTTCAATATAGAAGCTATTGATATTTTGTTTATCTGCTAAAATATATTTTGGTAATAAAGATATTCCACCACCCATAGCAATGGTATTAAGAATTGCTTCTACAGTATCTAATTCAATTATCATTGGTGATTTGGATTGATGTAAGTTCCACCAATCCAAAAGAGCTTTTCTGTAGGGACAGGACTTGATATTATTTATGAGAATTGGATATGTAAAAATATCATTTATGGAATTGCAGGAGCATGGAGTTGCCAGCATTAAATTTTCTTGAAACTCCAAAATCTGCTTACCTTGTGTAATATTGTGGGTACTGTTAGTGATTATACAATCGAATCGTCCATTCGATAGACTCTGGTCTAATTCGTCTTGGTTTCGTGTGGAAACTGACAATGACAGATTTGGAAACTGTTTTTGATATTCAATGATACATTGGGGCAATAAATAACCAGCTATTGTCTGTGTTGTGCCAATTTTTAAAGTTTTAGGATTTTTCTGAAAAGATTGTAACGTCTTATCTAGTAAAGAGATTATCTTTTCTGCTTGATACAGTAATTTTTCTCCATCTTTTGTGAGGGTTACACCTTTGCTATGGCGAATGAATAGTGTCGTGTTTAATTCGCTTTCCAGTTTTTTAATATGTGCAGTAATATTAGATTGAACATACCCTATACTTTCAGCAGTTTTTGATATTGATTTTGTATGAGCAACTTCTCTAAATATTCTAAGTTCCAGACTTTCCATAATAGCACCTCTATTATTATTTAAAATGATCCCTATCATCATTTACAATTATTATACACACAACGAACTAAAAAGTATAATTAAATTGTAATTAAAAACAGGATAGCTGATAAAGAAAGAAGGAAAAAATAATGATCGCTATGCAATATAAGATTTCACTACCAGATAACTACGATATGAACGTGATCAGACAGCGAGTAGCTGATAATGGACATAGAATGGATGGCTTTCAGAATTTGATATTTAAAGCATATCTCATATCTGAAAAAAAAGATTCTTCAAGGAGTTGTAATGAGTATTCTCCACTATATGTATGGAAGAATAATGAAGGTATGAACAAATTTATTTTTGATGGTTATTATGATAATATTTTGAGCTCATTCGGTTGGCAAAAAATAAATATAGGTATTCCAATAACATGTTGCTTGGAAAACAACTTTAATCTGTCAAAGTTTGTTCTTGAAATTGAACATGAAATTACACCAATGGAACAAATGAAAGCTATAAATTTTTCATTGGAGAAAGATGATTGTACAAGTAAATTGTTAATATATAATCCAGACAAATGGAAATATGTAGAATATTATTTCTATAAAGATAGACCTATTAAAAAGACTATTGGAAAAATTTATTCAATATTGCATTTGTCACAATAAAATATGTTTTGAAATATTGAACTTAAATATGTAAAAAACAAATGCAACTGGCTATGCCAGAACTTTAGCTTGCACAAACACTATGTTTTTTACGAAACTACTGAAAGGAACTAAGGCGACGCGGTTTTGTCTGATGATAAAGTTACAAAAGTCAAAATTGTCAAACAACAACGGGTATGTTATAATATCAGCAGATTTTTGTAACTATTTGGATAAATACTCTGCTATACAGAAAGGGAGGAAACTATATGCTAGATAATAAATGGATTGATGATCATCTTATGGGCGTTGAAGAGATTGATAATGACCACAAGAAGTTATTTAAAACTGCACAAAAAGCGTTGGAACTGATGCATGAGAAGGATAACGATGCCCGCAGTCGTTTGCATACCCTTCGAGAAATGCTCGCTTTTCTTAACAATTTTTTTCCTGTACATGTTCGCCGGGAAGAGGCCTATATGCGCAAGATTGGTTATGAAGGATATGCGTATCATAAGATGCTACATGATGAATTCATGAATATGCAGCTTAAAAAATATGAAAATATTGTAGAAAGCAATGCATGCAGTAAAGAAGAGATTTGGGATTTTCTCGGTTCTGGAGTCGGATGGCTTATGGAACATCTTGCAACAGCGGATATGGCGATTGTGGGGAAAGGTGTGTTAGCCAAACCCGAACAAAGCAGTTTGGAAGAATCTGTACTTGAAGAAGAAATCAATCAGCTTTTTGCTTCAACCTTGAATCTAAAAGTAAATGCAAAAATTATAAATACAAATTATATGGGAGAATATTGGGGAAAAGCAATTCATCAAAAAGTGGTCTTATGTTCGGGTTCTAAAGAAAGGGTTGTGATCTCAGGAATTGAAAAATCATTTTTACTTGATGTAGCTAAAATGATTTATGGAGATAAAGTGGAGGACGAATTAGATTTGATATTATCTACGCTTCAGTTATTTGGTGCCAACTTCTGGAGAACATTAGCGCGACGGTTTTTGGAGCAGGATGAGGAGATTTTGGTGAAAGAAAGTAGTATCTTGGTCGCAGACACACTTTCGGAAGAATTAAAAAAAATACAACCAACAATTTCAATCCTATTTACATCCGATATGGGAAAATTCTTCTTTATTACGGACGTGAGTTATCACTTATAATGTGGGAATACTTCGTGTATTTATTTGAGATCAGAGCGTATCGCTAAAATAGCGGTGCGCTCTGTTTTTTTAAAATCCAGTCATTGCTTTGAAAATAAAATTGAGAACGGCACAGAACGGTTTGTGTTTCGTCATCCACATGTGACAGTTCTTGTTATGTTTATTGTGGTACCACTTTTTATTTTATTGACGGTTGCAACATTGATAATAGTGGTGATTTTGCCGGCAGGTTTGTTACTTACACAAATTTAATACATAGGTGTGTCCATTCATGCTTTAATGTTATTGCAATGTCAGGAAAAGCAGTAGAGGCATGCGGTGATGGGGATTTTGTTGGAGGAGAGGCGAGAAATCCCCCCTTTTGAATATGCACTTTTAACAGCGATGTTAAATGAAGCGGCCCTTGTTTTTGAACGGATTTTCTCGTAAAATATCCTTATAAAATCTTTATACAATCTTAATATAAAACAATTCTTATTAATACCTACTTAATACGGATTAAGATATGATTAAGGAGCTATAAAGAAGGGATAAAGAAGGGAAAGAAAATATGGATGTGAAGCAGATCACAGGAGGAAAAAGACCACACAGACATATTACATCATTTCAGGTGATTATATTAGGATTTTTTTCGGTGATTCTTATAGGCAGTCTGTTGCTGATGCTGCCATTTGCCACGCAGGATGGAACGGGGGCAACATTTCCGGATGCGTTGTTTACAGCAACTTCTGCAGTATGTGTGACTGGACTTATTGTCCATGATACGGCAACTTATTGGACTGCTTTTGGGCAGGGCGTGATCCTAAGCCTGATTCAGATCGGTGGAATGGGCGTTGTGACTGTGGCTGTTGCAATTGTAGCAGTTTCGGGAAGAAAGATTGACCTGATGCAGAGAAGTGTTATGCAAGAATCAATTTCAGCACATCAGGTCGGTGGAATTGTAAGAATGACGAAGTTCATTCTGAAAACGAGTGTTTTGATTGAGCTGACAGGAGCAGTTCTTCTGATGCCGGTTTTCTGCAAAGATTTTGGCTTGGGAAAGGGAATCTGGTATGCGGTATTTCATTCCATATCTGCATTTTGTAATGCTGGATTTGACTTGTTCGGGATTCGGGAGCAGTTTTCCTCTTTGGTATCTTATGGGACAAATCCAATTGTAAATGGAACGATTATGGCTCTGATTGTCATAGGGGGAATTGGGTTTCTGACATGGGCAGATATCAAGAAGAATAAGTGGCATTGGAAAAAGTATCGGATGCAGAGTAAGGTGATCTTATCTGTAACCGCGGGTCTGATCATCGTTCCAGCGGTTTATTTTTACTTTTTTGAATTTTCCTCTATGGCTCTGGGAGAACGGTTTTGGAGTTCGTTGTTTCAGTCGGTAACGCCAAGAACCGCAGGATTTAATACGGCGGATCTGACACTGCTGACAGGGACCGGACAGATGTTGATTATAATTTTGATGTTGATTGGTGGTTCTCCGGGGTCAACAGCCGGTGGTATGAAGACAACAACAGCAGCTGTTATGTGTTCCAATGCGCTTTCTGTATTTCAGAAAAAGGAGTCTGCACATTTTTATGGAAGGCGTATTCCTGAAGATGCGGTAAGACTCGCAGCTACAGTTTTTATGATGTATGTGGTATTATTTCTAGGTGGAGGAATGATCATCAGTTATATAGAAGAGGTTCCACTGATGTCTGCTTTGTTTGAGACAAGTTCGGCGATCGGAACTGTTGGATTATCATTGGGGCTCACTCCGACACTTGGAGGAATATCAAAAGCAATTTTGATCGGACTTATGTTTTTTGGAAGAGTCGGCGGAATGACTCTGATTTTCGCAGCGGTTTCAGAGCGGAGGATCAATATGTCAAAATTGCCGCAGGAAAAAATAACGGTTGGATAAAGAAGAGAAAGCTTCGGATGATGAAGGAGGAAGAAAAAATGATGAAATCTGTTTTATTAATCGGGCTTGGGAGATTTGGACGACATATTGCAAGAAAACTGGATGAGTTCAATCACCAGGTAATGGCGGTCGATATTCAGGAGAGCAGAGTCAATGCAGTACTGCCATTTGTAACAAATGCACAGATTGGTGATAGCACGAATGAGGAATTCCTAGAGTCAATGGGAGTACGAAATTTTGATGTCTGCATTGTAGCGATTGGGGATAATTTCCAGAGTTCACTGGAAACAACCTCTCTTTTGAAAGAGTTGGGGGCGAAGATGGTTGTATCCAGGGCGGCAAGAGATGTGCATGCGAAGTTTTTGCTGAGAAACGGAGCGGATGAAGTGGTGTACCCAGAAAAGCAACTTGCGATATGGACTGCAATCCGATACAGTGCAGATCATATTTTGGATTATGTAGAACTGGATGAAGATCACGCAATTTTTGAGATTATGATACCGAAGGACTGGGTAGGAAAAACAGTTGGTCAGCTGGACATCCGGAATAATCACAATATTAATATTATGGCATTTAAACATAATGGTTCGATGAACTTGAGTATCAAATCTGATACGAGAGTTCCAGAAGATGATACCATGCTTGTTTTGGGAAGTATCCGGGATATCCAGAAGTGTTTCCATATTTAGGAGGAGCGATGTAACCTGCGGATATTAGAAGTTTGAGCAGATTGTCTGGGCATGAAATCAGAAAAAGCAGTACGATGAAGGAGCATTAGATGCGGGGACATTTAAAAATATTTTTCGGGTATGCAGCCGGTGTTGGTAAAACCTATGCGATGCTGAAAGCTGCACATATGGCAAAGCGACGCCATATGGATGTGGTTGCGGGATTGATAGAGCCACATTCTCGTCCACAGACAGAAGCGCTCCAAAAGGGGTTGGAGTTGCTGCCAACTCTGCATGTGGAGTATAATGGGATGCAGTTAAGGGAATTTGATCTGGATGCTGCAATTCAGAGAAATCCGCAGATTATTCTGATTGATGAGCTTGCCCATACCAATGTTAGCGGTTGTCGTCATAACAAGAGATATCAGGATGTGCTGGAACTGCTGAAAGCAGGGATTGATGTTTATACAACTGTAAATGTTCAACATATTGAAAGCTTGAATGATATGGTCGCCTCTGTGACAGGGGTGATGGTTCAGGAGCGGATTCCGGATTTTGTATTTGATGATGCGGATCAGGTAGAGTTGGTGGATATAGAGCCACAGGAATTGATTGAACGTCTGCATACCGGAATGATTTACCAGAAATCGCTCGCAAGTTTTACTTCCAAGAACCTATTTACAGAGGAGAAATTGACAGCGTTGCGTGAAATTGCATTGCGTCGCTGTGCTGATCGGGTAAATAAACTGATCGAGACAACCCGGATGAAGGGAAATAGCGATTATCATACAGATGAACATATTATGGTCTGTCTTTCGTCATCTCCGTCCAATGCCAAAATTATTCGTACGGCGGCGCGAATGGCAAATGCTTTTCGCGGGGATTTTACAGCATTGTTTGTGCAGACATCGAATTATGAAGTGATGGATGATCACGATAAAAAGCGTCTGCGTGCCAATATGCATTTGGCACAGCAATTGGGGGCGGAAATCGAGACCGTGTATGGCGATGATATTTCGTTTCAAATAGCAGAGTTTGTACGACTATCAGGGGTTTCTAAGGTTGTGATCGGAAGAAGTTCCGCTGCAAGAAAACACTGGTTTGGGAAACCGACTTTGACAGAGCAACTGATTGCAAATGTGCCAAATCTGGATGTGCATATCATTCCAGATCAGGCGGCAGGCATTGCAGCCTACCGGAAAAAGAGGAAGCAGACGGTCTTCTCAATGGCGGATACACTAAAATGCATTGCAATCCTGACGGGTGCAAGTTGCCTTGGATATTTGTTTGAATGGTATGGATTTGAAGAAGCCAATATTATTACGCTGTATGTTCTGGCAGTGCTGATTACATCTGTTGTCACTGCGAACCGGGCATATAGTCTGATCGCATCCATTATAAGTGTTTTGGTATTCAACTTTTTGTTTACAGAACCCAAATATACGTTACGGGCATATGATTCAGAATATCCGGTTACATTTTTGATCATGTTTTCAGCGGCATTATTGATAGGAACGTTGGCAACAAGGTTGAAAAGTGCTGCAAAACAATCAGCCCGTGCTGCTTTTCGAACGAAAATCTTATTTGATACCAACCAGATGCTTCATCAGGCAAAAAATAAAGAAGAAATTATATCGGGAACGGCACAACAGCTTGTAAAACTGTTAAATCGTGATATTGTTGTTTATTTTGCGGAAGAGGACAGTCTAAAGAGTGCCCTGGTGTTCCCTGCGCAGGAAGACACTTGTACAAAAGAATATCTTACCGAGGAAGAGAAACGCGTAGCGCAGTGGGCACTTCGGAATAATGAACATGCAGGAGCTACGACAAACACGCTATCGAATGCAAAATGCCTATATCTTGCCATTCGAGTAAATGATGCTGTTTACGGAGTTGTCGGAATTGCAATTGGAGAGGATTCTCTGGATACATTTGAAAACAGTATTCTTCTTTCGATCCTTGGGGAATGTGGGCTAGCGCTCGAAAATGAAAAGAATGCCAGAGAAAAAGAAGAAGCAGCAATTCTCGCGAAGAATGAGCAGCTGCGTGCGAATCTTTTGCGTGCAATTTCACATGATTTGCGTA
This sequence comes from Schaedlerella sp., assembly GCA_020024595.1. Lineage (GTDB taxonomy): Bacteria > Bacillota > Clostridia > Lachnospirales > Lachnospiraceae > Schaedlerella. The sequence goes on along the minus strand of JAHHTO010000024.1, from coordinate 11,327 downwards.
CCCCGTTGACATCTATTTCAGGAAACGCTAGTAATCTGTTATCCAATGGTGAATCTTTTGATGCAGAAACGAAAAAGCATTTGTATCAGGATATTTACGATGATTCTATGTGGCTGATCAATCTAGTGGAAAATCTGCTTTCTGTCACTCGATTGGTGGAAGGGAGACTGAATCTGCATCTGACAGCAGAACTCGTGGATGAAGTTGTGAAAGAAGCGCTGCGTCATGTCAATCGTTTGAAAACAGAGCATCAGATTACAGTGGAACACCAAGATGATCTTTTGCTGGCAAAGATGGATGCAAGACTGATTGTACAGGTGATCATCAATCTGGTGGATAATGCGATCAAATATACACCGAAAGGTTCCCATATTTATATTAAAACACAGAAAGAGAAGAAGTGGGCTGTAATTTCTATTTCAGATGACGGAGAAGGGATTCCGGATGAAAATAAGGAACGGGTATTTGAGATGTTTTACAGCGGCGCTAATATGGTCGTTGACAGCCGCAGAAGTCTGGGGCTTGGGTTGGCACTATGTAAATCGATTGTGAATGCTCATGGAGGAACAATTACGGTTTCAGATAATTTGCCGCATGGGACGGTGTTTACGTTTACATTACCGGTAGAGGAGGTACAGTTACATGAATAAACCGCTGATTTTAGTTGTAGAGGATGATACTTCTGTGAAAAATCTGATCACAACAACATTGAAAGCACATGATTATCGTTATCTGGCAGCAGGAAACGGAGAGACTGCAATCTTAGATGCATCTTCACATAATCCAGATATCATGCTGTTAGATTTGGGGCTGCCCGATATGGATGGCGTTGAGGTGATAAAAAAAATACGGACATGGTCCAATATGCCGATCCTTGTGATCAGTGCTCGAAGTGAAGATACAGATAAAATTGATGCACTGGATGCTGGAGCGGATGACTACCTTACAAAGCCGTTTTCTGTAGAAGAGCTGCTTGCGCGTCTGCGTGTGATCCAGCGGAGACTGCTCATGATGAGGCAGGAATCATCTCTGGAAAAATCTGTATTCAAAAATGGAGATTTGAAGGTAGATTATGCGGCAGGGTGTGCATTTCTGGGCGATGTGGAACTGCACCTAACGCCAATTGAATATAAATTGCTCTGTCTATTATCCAGAAATGTGGGAAAGGTGCTGACCCATACGTATATTACACAGAATATCTGGGGAAGCAGTTGGGAAAATGATGTGGCCTCTCTGCGGGTGTTTATGGCAACACTACGAAAAAAGATTGAAAAAGGTGCGGACTCACAGCAGTATATTCAGACACACATTGGAGTTGGATATCGGATGATCAAGGTGGAGTAGAGAGGGAGAAGTCGGTACTTATTAATAATTGAAAGAAGAATAGGATATGGAAAGTATGATTAACTGGGACATTGGTCAGTGTTTTTCTTTTATCCGGCAGGAGTTCTGGCGAGATTTTTTGGAGTACTGGTAGAAGTGGAAGGTACAGGCGGCACAGTTTGTGGAAAAGCATGGAGACCAGGTGTGTCCTGCAAAATGGAAACCGGGAGAAGAGACATTGACGCCGAGTTTAGATCTGATGGGAATGTTGTAAGTATTGTGCCACGATAAACAGGTGAATGCGGATGATGGGATCGTATGGACAGAAAGGAGAAGGATATGATTGGGAACGTTGTGCCGGAAAGTAAGCTGATCGATGATAATTTGAAACGAGATTTGAGTAGTGTTTTTACCAAACTGACGGATCATGTAGTATTAAAAGCAGTCATTGATATGGATTCAGAGAAGGGGGCAGAGCTCGCTAGTTTTCTTGCTGTAATTGCAACGCTGCATCCGCAGATTTCACTGGAAATGTATGAGCCGGGGGAGGCGGAAGCGGTTCCAGAACTGGATATCACTTATCTTCCGGTTACAGGACTCTACAAAGAGGAAGGGTATGCAGGGATTGCATTTCATGGAGTTCCTGGAGGAAAGGAAATTAATTCTTTCGTGATGGCGATTTACAATCTGGCAGGTCCGGGGCAGTCTGTTAGTCGCTGGACAGTGCGGAAAATCCAGAAATTAGATCAAAAGATAAATATCAAGATCTGTGTGTCACTGGCATGCCATCATTGCCCGAAAGTAGTTGCGGCTTGCCAGCATATGGCAGTTCTGAATGAAAAAATTGAGGCGGAAATGATAGATGCGGCGTTGTATCCGGATTTGGTTGAAAAATATGATATCAAACGCGTGCCTCTCATCATTGTAAATGACAAGGATGTATATATCGGTCCGAAGACAATTGAAGAAATGATAACGATTGTAGCAAAATAGACAAAAAACAAGCATGATATTTGTGTGAGTATACAGAATGCACAAAAATACTTGCAAAAATACATTGTTTGTGCTATATTGATACTAAATTAAAGAAGGTGCTGAGAGAGGAGAGCGACAACCGAACAACAGAGATGTTGTTATGTGAGTTGCTCTCTTTTTCATTTATAAAGGATATTAATAAAGGAATGGGGCGTTGGCAAATATCATGGAACAGAAATTTTATGATGCAGTGGAAAGTAGTCCGGTGATTGCTGCGGTTAAGGATATAGAGGGACTGGAACGATGCTGTAAATTGGAAGATGTTCAGGTTGTATTCATTTTATTTGGTGATGTCTGTACGATTGCAGATGTTGTTAAGAAGGTAAAAGATGCGGGCAAAATTGCAATGGTACATATGGACTTAATTGTAGGACTGAGTTCGAAGGAAGTTGTAGTTGATTTTATTAAAAACAATACATGCGCAGATGGGATTATTACAACGAAACCGGCGCTTGTTAAACGGGCAAGAGAATTAAAGCTATTCACTGTTCTACGGTATTTTCTGATTGATTCTATGGCGCTGGAGAATATAAGACACCAGTTATATGCGCTGAAACCTGATTTTATTGAAGTGCTTCCGGGTGTGATGCCGAAACTGATCAAAGAAGTATGTCAGACGACAAGAATTCCTGTGATCGCGGGAGGGCTTATCAGCGACAAAGAAGCTGTTATGTCAGCACTTTCGGCAGGAGCGATTGCTGTATCTACAACCAATCAGGATGTGTGGTTGATGTAGTGCAAAAGGAGGAATTAAACTGCAAATCAGGAAAGCAGTTTATTTATAAAACAAGGTACAGGAAGTACCTTAAAAAAAGGAGGAAACAGATATGGCAAAGTATGTAATGGCATTGGATGCAGGTACAACCAGTAACAGGTGTATCCTTTTCAATGAAAAAGGTGAAATGTGCAGTGTGGCACAGCGGGAATTCACACAGTACTTTCCACAGCCCGGTTGGGTAGAGCATGATGCGGATGAGATTTGGGCGAGTCAGCTCGGTGTGGCAGTTGAGGCGATGAATATGATTGGGGCAACGGCAGAAGATATCGCAGCGATCGGAATTACCAATCAGAGAGAGACTGCAATTGTATGGGATAAGAATACAGGAGAGCCGGTGTATCATGCAATTGTATGGCAGTGCCGCAGAACTTCCGAGTATTGTGACTCCTTGAAAGAAAAAGGGTTGACAGAAAAGTTTAGAGAAAAGACGGGACTTGTAATCGATGCATATTTTTCAGGAACAAAGGTAAAATGGATCCTTGACAATGTTCCGGGAGCCAGAGAAAGGGCGGAAAGAGGAGAACTGTTATTTGGTACTGTTGAGACATGGCTTATCTGGAAATTAACAAAAGGTGCTGTTCATGTAACGGATTATTCCAATGCATCGCGAACGATGCTGTTTAATATCAACACACTAGAGTGGGATAATGAGATTCTTGAAGAACTGGGAATTCCGAAATGTATGCTTCCAGAGGCGAAACCTTCCAGTTGTGTATATGGAACTGCAGATCCTTCTTTCTTAGGTGGACCAATTCCGATAGCAGGTGCTGCAGGAGATCAGCAGGCAGCTTTGTTCGGACAGACGTGTTTCACAGCAGGTGAGGCGAAGAATACGTATGGTACAGGATGCTTCCTGTTGATGAATACAGGTGAGAAGCCGGTATTCTCCAAGAACGGACTTGTTACCACAATTGCATGGGGACTGGACGGAAAAGTGAACTATGCACTGGAAGGTTCTATTTTTGTGGCAGGTGCTGCAGTGCAGTGGCTCCGCGATGAAATGCGCATTATTGATTCCTCGCCGGATTCAGAATATATGGCTAAGAAAGTAAAAGATACCAATGGCTGTTATGTGGTGCCGGCGTTTACAGGTCTTGGAGCTCCTCATTGGGATCAATATGCAAGAGGAACCATTGTAGGGATTACTCGTGGCGTCAACAAGTATCATATCATCCGTGCAACACTGGAGTCTCTTGCTTATCAGGTAAATGATGTATTGGCAGCGATGAAGGCAGATTCTGGAATTAAGCTTGCGGCATTGAAGGTAGATGGTGGTGCAAGTGCCAATGATTTTCTGATGCAGACACAGGCAGATATTATCAATGCACCGGTAAATCGTCCGCGGTGCGTAGAGACGACTGCAATGGGAGCTGCTTATCTGGCAGGTCTGGCAGTAGGATACTGGACGAGTAAAGAAGATGTTATAAAGAACTGGGCGATTGATAAGACATTTACTCCGGCAATCGACGAGGAAGACAGAAAGAACAGAATCAAAGGATGGAACAAAGCAGTGAAGTATGCATATGGATGGGCGAAGGAAGAGTAGAGTTTGAAAAGAGGAGGGAAATGTTATGTTACCATATATAGCAGAATTTTTAGGAACCATGTTATTGATTCTTTTAGGTGATGGTGTTGTTGCAAATGTAACATTGAACAAATCTGGTATGAAAGGTGCCGGTTCCATTCAGATTACATTTGCCTGGGGGCTTGCGGTTATGATTCCGGCCTATATCTTTGGTGCAGCTTCTGGAGCCTCCTTTAATCCTGCACTTACTCTTGCACTGGCAGTAGATGGAAGCTTTGACTGGGCATTGGTTCCTGGATATATTGTGGCACAGTTCGCAGGTGCTTTTGTGGGAGCGATTCTTGTCTATCTGCTATTCAAAGGTCAGTTTGATGCAACAGAAGATGCGAAGACAAAGCTTGGTGTATTTTCTACAAGCCCGTCTGTTCCGAATATGGGGCTGAACATTTTAAGTGAAGCGATTGGAACGTTTGTACTTGTGTTCGCGATCAAGGGAATTGCTAATGTAGATGGAATCGCCGGTGGACTGGATAAATTCCTTGTATTTGGAATTATCGTATCTGTTGGTATGTCACTAGGTGGTCTGACTGGCTATGCGATCAATCCGGCACGTGATATCGGACCGCGTCTGGCGCATGCGATTCTGCCGATTAAAGGAAAGGGAAGTTCCAATTGGGGATATGCTGTTGTTCCATTGGTAGGACCGATCATCGGTGCGATTGTAGCTGTATTGGTTTACGGAGCAATTCCATGGTAGGAAATCGAAATCACAGATTGATTAGAAAGACGGTCTTATCAGGAAATGGAAAATATGTATCAGTGTGGGCATCGGCGCTCGCAAGAGCGATACTTGAACAGAATTGAAGATCGAATTGCGTGAGAGAAGAGTCCTGCAGCTGCCGCATTTACCGATGCGTCTATTTGTAGGGCTTTTCTTTTATGAAAGTGTATATAGAATAATTTTAAAGGAGTGAACTGTCATGTTTGATTATGACGTAATAATAATTGGCGGAGGCGTAGCCGGTTCGGCTTCTGCAAGGGAACTGTCCCGTTACAAAGTGAAAGCCTGTGTCATTGAAAAAGAAGAAGATGTGTGCTGTGGTACTTCCAAAGCGAACAGCGCAATTGTTCATGCGGGATATGATGCGGCGCAGGGTTCTCTTATGGCGAAGTTGAATGTGCGGGGCAATCAGATGATGGAAGAACTTTCCAAAGAACTGGATTTTCCGTTTAAAAAGAATGGTTCTCTGGTTGTTTGTTTGCATGAAGAAGATATGCCGAACTTACAGGCATTATATGACAGGGGAGTCGCAAACGGAGTGAAGGAACTTCGTATCTTAAGTAGGGAAGAAGTTCTTGAAATGGAACCAAATCTTTCAGATGAAGTGTATGCAGCATTGTATGCGCCGACAGCAGGAATTGTATGTCCGTTCCATTTGAATATTGCTCTGGCAGAGAATGCAAATATGAACGGCGTAGAATTTAAGTTTAATACAGAGGTCCATGATATCAAGAAGATAGATGGTGGATATGAGCTGATTACGAATCAAGGGGTGTACCGAACAAAATATGTAGTGAATGCCGCAGGTGTTTATGCAGATGAGATTCACAATATGGTAAGTGAAAGGAAGATTCACATTACGGCAAGACGCGGTGATTATTGTCTGTTGGATAAAAGCACCGGCAATCACGTGAAGAAAACAATCTTTGCACTTCCAGGAAAATATGGAAAAGGTGTTCTGGTTGCACCGACCATTCATGGAAATCTGATCGTAGGGCCAACAGCGATCGATGTAGAGGATAAAGAAGGGACCAATACAACAAGAGCGGGGATTGATGAACTGATTCAAAAAGCGGGGATGAACGTGAAGAATCTGCCAATGCGTCAGGTAATTACGTCTTTTGCAGGACTTCGTGCACATGAAGATCATCATGAATTTATTATTGGAGAAGTAGAAGATGCAGAAGGGTTTATCGACTGTGCAGGAATTGAATCTCCGGGACTTACAAGTTGTCCCGCGATCGGTGAGATGGTAGCGGATATTGTAAGCGAAAAAATGCAACTTGAAAAGAAAGATAATTTTATTGCCAGAAGAAAAGGAATTCTGAACCCGGATACATTATCCAAAGAAGAGCGGGCAGATCTAATCAAGAAAAATCCAGCTTATGGAAATATTATCTGTCGTTGTGAGATGGTGACAGAGGGCGAAATTCTAGATGCCATCCACCGTCCACTGGGAGCAAAATCTTTGGATGGGGTAAAACGCAGAACGAGAGCGGGAATGGGACGATGTCAGGCTGGTTTCTGTTCCCCGCGAACGATGGAGATCCTTGCCAGGGAATGTAATATGAGTATGTTTGATATTACCAAATCAGGCGGAAATTCGAAAATCGTTGTCGGAACAAATAAGGATACATTGGGAAAGGGGATGCTGAAATGAAACAATATGATATCGTCATAATCGGTGGCGGTCCAGCAGGACTGGCGGCTGCAGTATCAGCAAAGAAAAGCGGTGTTGACAGTATTCTCATTCTGGAAAGAGATAAAGAGCTTGGAGGAATTCTGAATCAGTGTATTCATAACGGTTTCGGACTTCATACGTTTAAGGAAGAATTGACAGGGCCAGAATATGCGGGACGTTTTATCGATCAGGCAGAGGAACTTCAGATTGAATATAAATTGAATACGATGGTAATGGACATTCGTGCGGATAAGGTTGTAACGGCAATGAACAGTGCGGACGGGCTGTTTGAAATCCAAGCGAAGGCGATCGTTCTGGCAATGGGATGTAGAGAACGTTCCAGAGGTGCTTTGAATATTCCAGGATATCGTCCATCCGGAATCTTTTCAGCAGGAACGGCTCAGCGTCTTGTGAATATGGAAGGTTATCTGCCGGGACGTGAAGTTGTAATCTTAGGCTCTGGTGATATCGGGCTGATCATGGCAAGAAGAATGACGTTTGAAGGGGCAAAGGTGAAGGTTGTTGCAGAATTGATGCCTTATTCGGGAGGGTTAAAGAGAAATATCGTACAGTGTCTGGATGATTATGGAATTCCGTTAAAGTTAAGCCATACTGTTGTGGATATCAAAGGAAAAGAGCGCGTGGAAGGAGTTACTCTCGCAGAAGTAGATTCCAAAGGAAAGCCGATTCCGGGAACAGAAGAGTATTATTCCTGTGACACACTCCTCCTTTCCGTGGGATTGATTCCTGAAAACGAACTGTCAGGTGGTATGGGAGTGGAGATGAATCCAGTCACATCTGGTCCGAAGGTAAACGAGAGTCTGGAGACAAATATTGAAGGTGTATTTGCCTGCGGAAATGTGTTGCATGTACATGATCTGGTAGACTTTGTATCAGAAGAAGCGGCAGCAGCGGGAAAGAATGCGGCGGCTTATGTGAAAGCAGGGGCAGAAAAGCGAAAAGGTGGTAAAGAAATCATGCTAAAAGCTGTGGACGGTGTTCGCTACACGGTGCCCGTGGCAATCAATCCGGAGAGAATGGAAGAGACTGTTACTGTTCGTTTCCGTGTTGGAAATGTCTATAAAAACTGTTATATCTGTGTATACCTTGGAGAGGAAAGAGTGCTGCACAGAAAACGGCAGATTATGGCACCTGGAGAAATGGAAGAAATCAAGTTGACAAAAGAACAATTGTTACAGTATGCTGATTTAAAGGAAATCACCGTAAAAATAGAGGAGGCGTAGAAGGATGGAAGAAAGAAATTTAACATGTATCAGCTGCCCGATGGGCTGCCCTCTTACGGTGGTACTGAATGATCAAGAAGTAGTAAGCGTCAGTGGAAACACTTGTAAGAGAGGTGATATCTATGCCCGGAAAGAAGTGACAAATCCGACTCGAATTGTAACAACTACCGTGCGGGTGGAAGATGGAAGTGCGGACATGGTGTCTGTGAAGACAAAAGAAGACGTTCCAAAAGGAAAGATTTTTGAGTGTGTGGAAGCGTTGAAGAATGTGACTGTCAAAGCGCCGGTCCATATCGGAGACGTGATCGTTTCAAATGTAGCAGGGACTGGAGTGGATATTGTTGCAACGAAAAACGTGAAATAAGGAGGTGCCGATATGGGGAAAAATCTGGGAATTACAAATATGAATGGAATTACAGATGATGACAAAACCTGTGGACTAAATGATATGAACTGCGTAGAAGATGAAGAGGAAGTTACTTGCGGACTGAATGATATGAACTGCGTAGGAGATGATGAGGAAATCACCTGTGGACTGAATGATATGAACTGTACAGGAGATGAATAGTGGCAAAAGATGCGACTGCATTCATAGGATGCGGTCGCATCTTTTTTTTGGAATCTATCAAAGAAAGAATTCCCCTGCAAACAACACTTGATTGCACTTGGCAGATGCGGTATGCTAGTGCGTGGTGAATAGAAAAAAGTGTGGAGGCACGATAGAAAACAGAGGGGGAAATACAGCAAGATGAAAAAAGAGAATGATCTGGGGAAGGACTCTGTCAAAAGGCTTGTCATTCGTCTGGCAATTCCGACGATGATTGCTCAGTTTGTAAATATTTTATATAGTATCATCGACAGGATGTATATCGGAAACATTCCCCGAATTGGAGATGTTGCACTGGCAGGTGTAGGAATCTGTGGTCCGATCGTGACGATGTTGAGTTCGTTTGGAACACTGGTAGGTTTAGGTGGTTCCATTCTGATGGCAATGCGTCAGGGAGAGGGAAATGAAAAGCGTGCCCGTCAGCTGATGTCAAATTCATTTTTGATGCTGATTGGTTTTGCAGGTGGTCTGACGGTTTCGTTTTTATTGTTAAAAGACAAGCTTCTGATGTGGTTCGGAGCCAGTGCAGTGACTTTTGAATATGCAGACACATATCTGTCGATTTATACGGCGGGAACATTTTTTGCATTGATGTCTATAGGGCTGAATTATTTTATTACATGTCAGGGATTTGCCACTGCCGGGATGGCTACTGTGCTGACCGGTGCGATTACCAATATTGTATTCGATCCGATTTTTATTTTTGTATTTGATATGGGGGTGGCAGGTGCAGCAGTCGCAACTGTTGTCGCACAGCTGATGTCTTGCCTTTTTGCAATGGGATTTCTCTCCCGAAAGAAAGTCCCGATCGGAATCTGTTTTGGAAACTATTCAGGAAAGACAATGTTGAAAATCATGTCTGTCGGATTTTCTCCATTTATGATTCTGGCTACGGACAGTGTGATTATTCTGGTGACAAATGCTGTCTTGCAGAAATACGGTGGATCGGGTCAGGGAGATTTGCTGATATCCGGTGCGACGATCGTACAGAGTTATATGATGCTGATCACAGGACCGCTGCTTGGGATCAGCGGAGGAACACAGGCGATTCTAAGCTATAATTATGGGGCAAAGCAGATTGGGCGTGTGAAAAAGGCAGAATGGTGTATTCTAAAGATGGGGGTTTTCTTTACAGCAGTGATGTTTTTGCTGACACAGGTTGCAGCACCCTATTTTGTTCAGATTTTTACACGACAGGGAGAACTTACACAGCTTGCGGTCTGGGGGATCAGAGTGTATACGCTTGGAGTGATTCCTTTGAGCTTTCAGTATGTGCTGGTAGATGGACTTACAGCCCTCGGAAGAACGAAAACGGCGTTGGCATTATCTTTGTTTCGTAAGACAGGATATGTCGTTCTGACATTGATATTTCCGGCGGTTCTGGCTGCAAAGGCTGCATTTTACGCAGAGCCGGTTATGGATATTCTATCCGCAATCATATCGACAACGGTCTATCTGCTTGTGATCGGCAAACATTTACGTCAGCGTGAAGGAGTATAATAGAGAATTTTCTTGTCAACACATACTGTTTTGTGGTAATATAGTAAAGTAGCGTCGGTGTACAAAGGACGTCAGCGCGCCCTTTGAACACCGATTTTGTAATAATCTGGGAAGTTTATTCATTTTTCAGATCAAAGGGAAAAGAGAGAAACAGGAGGTATATGTTTTTGTACGCGAAGATTATTGGAGAGTTGAGTAACTGGCTATATAGCTATATCCTAATTATTTTACTGATAGGAGCAGGCCTTTTTTTTACAGTCCGAACCAAATTTGTACAGTTCAGATGTCTGAAAGAAGGAATGAAAGTTGTTGCGGAGCCGAAGTCTGACCAGAAGTCGATTTCATCTTTTCAGGCATTGATGGTATCTACAGCATCCCGTGTGGGAACCGGTAACATTGCTGGGATTTCTACGGCACTTTGTATCGGTGGTGCCGGTGCGATGTTCTGGATGTGGCTGATCGCACTGCTTGGAAGTGCATCTGCATTTGTAGAGAGTACACTGGCTCAGATTTACAAGAGAAGAGCAGAAGATGGAAGTTCTTATGGAGGCCCTGCATATTATATCCAGACCGTATTGAAAAAGAGATGGCTGGGGATTTTGTTCGCGGTTGTGTTAATTGCAACGTATATGGGTGGATTTAATATGGTCGCTTCTTTTAATATTTCCGATTCTTTCCGCAGATATGATTTTTATCAACCGGGAACAACTCCGCTTGTGGTTGGTGTTGTAATGCGGCACCCCCAAAAGTTATTGTTTTATTGGGGAAGGGTCAAGCGATTTCTCGTTAGCAAAGCCATACCCTCAGCTCCTGACCGAAAAAATAGCCTATAACTTTATCCATAAGTTATAGG
>JAHHTO010000237.1 GCA_020024595.1 Schaedlerella sp. | reverse complement strand
CTTGCGAATGGCATCTACATACTTTTTCTGTCCCAGTGTCTTAGGTTTTATGGGTCTGCCTTGCAGTGTGTGACAAATCAAATCTCTGTCAATTGCTACAATCTCTTCTTCCTGATCCTCAAAGACAAGTGAGATTGCATAATCTACATTCTGTTCTGTAATTGTATTGCCTCGTGCAGATAATTCCACAAGCTGGAAAAGAACTCTTTGTGCTCTGTCTGCATACTTCTCTTCTCCCAGCACTTTAACAACCCCATCTCTTGCGATAATTGTTACGCGAAATGTGCGTTCGATTTTTTTTGCAAAAACATCATACTGTCCGAATACATTCCTTTCATGTTCTGCCGGTATATCAATCATCAGTTCCGATAGACTCATTCTGTTCGTTCCTTTCAATTTCAAGTATTTCTGTATCCACCGCTTCTGTAATCTTTCTATTTAGGAAAAGTGTTCCCTCTGCAGTGGCAGAATTTTCATCCACATGTATTTTAACATTATTTTCACAAATTTGAATACCTTTTTCTGTCAAATCTTCTAAAAAGCTGTTAAATTTTTCTGTTAAAATTTTCTGAAGTTCCTTTTCCTTATATTTTTTCTCCTTTACTGCATACGGTTTCATCATAATTTCTCCATAAGAAATCGGCAAATAGAAGTTTTCTCCCAGTTTTAATCTATCCTCTTTTGTATGTTTTTCAATATTCTTTTCATTTTATTTTGTAAATCCGACAGAAGACATACGCGAATTTAATTTTATATACCATGCCCGCCGCATTCTTTTTTCTTCATATTGTTTTTCGTAATAAGTTGTTGAAACACTATCTTTGTATTGCATTCTGGTATCTGCATAAATATCTGCATCCGACTTCTGATACTGATAATCAATGACTTCTTTGGCATCATTTAACACTTCAACCCGCCCTGATACAAGAAGATCTCCCTTTTTGACAGTATCTCCTATATGTACCTGCGGTACACCGCTACGAGTAATCATGGAAGTGATCACTCCGTCTTCGGAAGCAACCAAATCTATTGGGCGTGTATCTTCTTTATCATCCTTCTGAAATGTATCTTCATTTTCCTTAATTTGGATTCTCAGCCTGCTTCCATCAACAGACGCCGACACCCAGACAATATCATCATACTCTTTTCTGATTTCTTTTACAATCTTCGGACAGTCCACTTTACTTTTTGGCATTGCCGGCACCACATCCTTTGTCTCCAGAAATTCTAGCAACGTCTCATTTGTCCATTTCTCATTTCCTTCAAAATGGATATCCCAAATATAACTAGAATAGAAAAAGAGCAAACCAAAACATAGTAAAATTCCTGCAAGAAATGCTTCTCTTTGCCGGTTCTGATAGATAAAAAAAGGAAGACCGCATCGTTTGACCAGAACGATTTTCGTATGAGTTTTCCGGACAATCGGACGAAGCTTCCGAAATCCCTGGAGTGTGATATAGAATTCATACGTGTTTTCTTTCGGCTCTAGTTTCCAGATATAAATTTGGTGATGACTGCAAAGATTCAAAAAACGCTCGGCTGAATATCCATGTACCCGAACTTTCACATATCCTCGTATATAATGAATGATTCTTTGTATCACAAATACTTCCCCCGTTTTTACTGCTTACTGTTCTTTCCAATACATAACACACCATTTTTATACATCTTAAATGGCATGGATACCTACGGGCAGAATTCCAGTGAACTAATACACCCTGTAATTTTCATTTCATCATTTGTATAATATTCGATCTGCAACTGTTTTCCTTTCAGACGAATCTGCTTTCCTCTTGTCTGTACCCGGATCAGGCTGTCTGTATACTCAATAATCCCACGATAATTTTCGATACAGACCTCTCCAGTGCCAAGAATTGTAACAACAGATGCACCGAGAACAACATCTTTTGGCATATTCGTAGCGGATACAAACCGCTCTTTCAGACGTTCATTTTCAACCTCATAATTCATAGAAAAAGCCACACATACGCCTTTTATAAAAAATGTATGTGTGACTTTTTTGTCCTATTCCTTTTTCTATCGTGTACCTGTTATTTCAACGATTATTTGTCGCAGATTTCTCCATGAATCTCCTGTAAAGACTTCACTTCGCTGTTTCCATTTTTCTTCATTGCCAGAATTCCGCTTCCTGCGGCCTTTGCTGCAGCCATTGTAGTCATATATGGAACTTTTTTCTTGATCGCAGCCTTTCTCAAGTAACTGTCATCGTCCTTACTTTCTTTTCCGGATGGTGTATTGACAATAATATCAATCTTACCGTTTGTGATCAGATCTAGCATATTCGGACGACCTTCCTGCAGCTTCTTGATGCTCTCTGCTTCAATTCCATTCTCACGGAGCAACTCGCATGTATGCTTGGAAGCGATAATTTTAAATCCGGCTTTAACAAAATCTTTCGCCACATCTACCACTTCCGGTTTATCTCTGTTGCTGACAGAAATCAGTACCGTTCCATCCAGTGGAAGTTTTGTCTGTGTTGCTTCCTGTGCTTTAAAGAACGCCTCTCCAAAGGACTTAGATAGTCCCAGAACTTCTCCGGTGGAACGCATTTCAGGTCCGAGAAGGGGATCCACTTCCTGGAACATATTGAATGGGAACACTGCTTCTTTCACTCCATAATACGGAATATTCTGTTCCTTTAATTCTGGTACTGGTGACGGCTTTCCGGTCAGCTCTGATGTTACAATATCAATTGCAAGTGGCACCATGCGGATGTTACATACTTTGGATACCAACGGAACGGTTCTAGACGCACGTGGATTTGCTTCCAATACATATACTTTTCCATTTTCAATCGCGTACTGCATATTCATCAGACC
>JAHHTO010000236.1 GCA_020024595.1 Schaedlerella sp. | reverse complement strand
GAGAAACCTCATGATGAGAAGCCAGATTGCGACACTGACCCGTCAGTTTCTGGCAGAGGAAGGATTTTTGGAGATTGAGACGCCCATTCTCGGTAAGACAACTCCGGAAGGGGCAAGAGATTATCTTGTACCAAGTCGTATTCATCCCGGAAGTTTCTATGGACTTCCACAGTCTCCGCAACTTTATAAACAGTTGCTGATGTGCTCTGGTTATGATCGCTATTTCCAGATTGCAAAATGTTTTCGAGATGAAGATTTGCGTGCGGATAGACAGCCTGAATTTACCCAGATCGATATGGAACTTTCTTTTGTAGATGTGGATGATGTGATCGAGGTTAATGAACGTCTGCTGGCAAAATTGTTCAAAGAAATCTTAAATATTAACGTAGAACTTCCACTTCCAAGAATGACCTGGCAGGAGGCGATGGATCGTTACGGTTCTGATAAGCCGGATACTCGGTTTGGTATGGAACTGGTGAATGTAACAGAGACCGTCAAAGACAGTGAATTTGTTGTATTTAAAGGTGCTGTTGAAAATGGAGGATCAGTTCGTGGTATCAATGCCAAAGGACAGGGAAGCATGCCGCGCAAGAAGATTGATAAGCTGGTAAGCTTTGCAAAGGACTTTGGTGCAAAGGGGCTTGCATACATCGCGATTCAGGAAGATGGAACTGTAAAATCTTCTTTCACAAAATTCATGACAGAAGAGGAAACACAGAATCTGATCAAGGCTATGGATGGAGAGAATGGCGACCTGTTGCTGTTTGCGGCAGATAAGAATAAGGTCGTATGGGATGTATTAGGGAACCTTCGTTTGGAACTTGCACGCCAGATGGATCTGTTGGATAAGAACGAATACAAATTCCTCTGGATTACAGAGTTCCCGCTCCTTGAATGGAGTGAAGAGCAGAACCGTTATACCGCAATGCATCATCCGTTTACAATGCCGATGGAAGAAGATTTGCAGTATCTTGATTCTGATCCGGGAAGAGTACGTGCAAAAGCATATGACATTACGCTCAATGGAAATGAAATCGGTGGAGGAAGTATTCGTATTCATCAGAATGATATTCAGGAGAAGATGTTTGAAGTACTTGGATTTACAAAAGAGCAGGCATATAGTCAGTTCGGCTTTCTTTTGAATGCATTTAAATATGGTGTGCCACCGCATGCAGGACTTGCTTACGGTCTGGATCGTATGGTAATGCTTATGGCGAAAGTGGATAGTATTCGTGATGTAATGGCGTTCCCGAAAGTAAAGGATGCATCCTGTCTGATGACAGAGGCTCCAAGTATGGCAGATGCTAAGCAGCTGGAAGAATTGGGGCTAGAACTGGCATCAGTAGAGGAGACAGAATAAAGTTATCTGAATTATCTGTAAAATAAAGAAAATTTCAGACACAAAAAATAAAAAAATATGTTGACTTTTAGGTGTTCCTATAGTATAGTAAATATTGTTCTGAGGAACACCTAAGAAATGCGATAGTGGCTCAGTTGGTAGAGTACGACCTTGCCAAGGTCGGGGTCGCGGGTTCGAACCCCGTCTATCGCTCTAGAGAAAAGGATTGATGCAAAGACATCAATCCTTTTTTGCTTGCGAAAAAATCCCTGTAAATTATAAATGTGCTTTTAAGGATGTGAAATTAATAACGCTAGTCATCTGTAACAAACTGTGCTATGATAGGAAGCAACAGATTAATTAGATAGTATGAAATATATTTTACAAGGATGGTATTCAGTGTGTTTAGAAAAGAAGATGCAGGAATACAGGAAGAAGCAGGAGGCGAAGAAGATGGCGAAGAAGATAAAAGTTGCTTTATTAGGAGCCGGAACAGTTGGAACAGGAGTGTACAAGTTGTTCCATAGAAGAGCAGATGTGATGGAAAAGACGATCGGTGCAGAATTGGAACTTTCTAAAATTTTAGTGCATGATCTTGGCAAAAAGAGAGACGGAATTGATGCAAGTCTTCTGACTGACAATTGGCAAGAGATTTTGAATGATAAAGAAATCCAGATCGTGATCGAGGTAATGGGAGGAATTGAAACGGCAAAGTCAATGATTCTGGAGGCGTTAAATGCTGGCAAACATGTCGTGACAGCAAATAAGGATCTGATTGCGATGCATGGGAGAGAACTGCTGGATGCCGCAGAGGCTCAAAAGTGTGATTTCTTGTTTGAAGCGGCAGTGGCAGGAGCGATTCCGATCATCCGTCCTTTGAAGCAGTGTCTGGCGGGAAATGAGATTACAGAGGTTCTGGGTATCGTCAATGGAACGACAAACTATATTCTCACAAAGATGTTTGAAGATAACATGAGTTTTGAAGCGGCATTGTCAAAAGCAACAGAATTGGGATATGCGGAGGCTGACCCGACAGCGGATGTAGAAGGGTTAGATGCGGGACGTAAAGTAGCGATTATGGCGTCGATCGCATTCCATTCCAGAGTTGTTTTTGATGATGTATATATGGAAGGGATTACAAAGATTACTTCGGAAGATATTGCTTATGCAAAAGAATTTGACAGTGTAATCAAGCTGCTCGGTGTAGCGCGCAATACAGAAAACGGAATTGAAGCAGGGGTTTATCCGATGTTACTGCGTAAAGAGCATCCGCTGGCATCTGTACGTGATTCTTTTAATGCGGTGTTTGTACATGGAGATGCAGTGGATGATGCGATGTTTTATGGACGAGGAGCAGGAGAACTTCCGACGGCAAGTGCGATTATGGGGGATGTCATTGATGTGGCAAGAAATCTGCAATATGGATGTAACGGACGCATCAGCTGTACCTGCTACAAGGAGACTCCTGTCAAAGCATTTGATGAAGTGAGGAATAAGTTTTTCTTGAGAATGAAGGTATATAATCAGCCGGGAGTATTGGCACAGATTGCGCAGGTGTTCGGCGAGCATAAGGG
>JAHHTO010000235.1 GCA_020024595.1 Schaedlerella sp. | reverse complement strand
GTGGAAAAGTTATTGCAGATATGTCTGGAGAAAATCAGCGTCAGATTGTATTAAAAGGCGGAAACGGCGGTCTTGGAAACCAGCATTTTGCAACTGCAACCATGCAAGTTCCAAAATATGCACAACCTGGAAAGCCAGCTATGGAACTGGAAGTTACCCTGGAATTGAAAGTAATTGCAGATGTAGGTCTGATCGGTTTTCCAAATGTTGGAAAATCTACACTTTTATCCAGAGTTACCAATGCAGAACCGAAGATTGCCAACTATCATTTTACAACCTTGAATCCAAATTTGGGTGTAGTGGATCTGGATAATGGAAGAGGTTTCGTTATGGCTGATATTCCGGGACTGATCGAAGGCGCTTCTGAAGGAGTCGGTCTTGGACATGAGTTCCTGCGTCATATCGAGCGCACCAAAATGATGATCCATGTAGTTGATTCTGCCGGAATTGAAGGGCGAGATCCTGTCGATGATATTTATAAAATCAATAAAGAACTGGAGGCTTATAATCCAGAGATTGCAGCACGTCCACAGGTGATCGCAGCCAATAAAACGGATTTGATCTATACAGAAGATCAAGATCCGATAGAGCGGCTTCGTAAAGAATTCGAGCCAAAGGGAATCTGTGTATTTCCGATTTCCGGTGCAACGGGAAAAGGAATTTCTGAACTGCTATATTATGTCAGTGACCAACTACAGAAAATGGATTCAAAACCGATTGTATTTGAACAGGAATATTTCCCAGAAGATGAACTTATTTATGAAGAACTTCCGTATGAGGTAACGCAGGAAGATGGAATGTATGTTGTAGAAGGTCCGAAGATTGAAAAAATGCTCGGATATACCAATCTGGATTCCGAAAAGGGATTTGCTTTCTTCCAGCGGTTCCTAAAGGAAGCAGGAATTCTGGATGATCTGGAGGCTGCCGGTATCCAAGAGGGTGATACGGTAAAGATGTACGGCCTTCAGTTTGATTATTACAAATAGCAAAATATATCACTTTGGATTTGGTATAAACTGTACAAATAAACGTGTAACGATCACAAATATTTGTATGAAAATATATAGGAGAATAAAAGAATATGACTACAAAGCAAAGAGCGTATTTGAAGAGTCTGGCAATGAAAATAGAACCGATTTTTCAAATTGGAAAGTCCAGTATGACACCTGGACTGACACAGGCGATTGCAGAGGCATTAGAAGCACGTGAACTTATCAAGATCAGTGTTTTAAAAAATTGTGCGGATGATCCTCGTGAGCTTGCAGAACTGGTAGCTGAGCGCACACACTCTCAGGTGGTTCAGGTGATCGGCAAAAAAATCGTACTATACAAAGAAGGAAAAGATAATAAAAAGAAGATTGTATTACCATAGGTGAAACAATATGAAAATAGGAATTATGGGAGGGACTTTTGACCCTATTCACATCGGGCATCTGCTTCTCGGACAATTTGCTTATGAAGATTTCGGGCTGGATGAAATCTGGTATTTACCAAACGGTAATCCGCCCCATAAGCAGCCAAAAGAAGGAAAAGAAGCTTTGATGCACCGCATTGAGATGGTAAGATTGGCAATTCAAGACAAGCCCTATTTTAAATTATGTCTGCATGAAGCGAAGGAAACAGAACATTCCTATACGTACAAAACGTTGCGTGAATTAAATCAATTATACCCTGATTGTGAATTTTATTTTATTCTGGGAGCAGATTCCTTATTTGAAATTGAAAATTGGAAGTATTTTCGTGAGATATTTCCTTCTTGCACAATTCTTGCCGCAATGCGTGATGACAAAAATGTAGAAGAAATGCTGAAACAGATCTCTTATCTGGAAGAACATTATGGTGCCAAAGTTGAACTACTGCGGGCACCACTTTTGGAGATTTCTTCTACAGCGATTCGAAGCCGTGCATTCCGAAATCTAAGTGTATACTATCTGGTTCCGGATACGGTAGCAGAATATATACAGAAAAACATGTTATATCAGGAGAGCCAGCTTCCATAAACATTTAAAAGTGACGGTAACTGTTTGTACAGAGTTCAGAAAAAGAATGAATACAAAGTAAGGGAACAAGAAAATGGTAGACTTGGAAACAATACAGAAAGAACTGCAAAAAAAGTTAAAAAAAGAACGTTATAACCATACCATCGGTGTCATGTATACTGCTGCATCTCTTTCTATGCGTTATAACGAAGATATGGAGGCAGCTTTGACCGCCGGACTCTTACATGACTGCGGAAAATTTGCACCGGTAAATGAACAGATAGAGATCTGTAAATCCTATCATCTGGAATTGAGTGAAGCAGAATTGCAGGTTCCTGCACTGATCCATGCAAAACTGGGGGCATTTCTTGCAGAAGAAGTGTACGGTATTCATGACCGGCGGATCCTGGATGCTATCCGTTATCATACAACCGGAAAACCAAACATGAATCTGTTGGAGAAAATTATCTATCTTGCAGATTACATTGAACCCGGCAGAAAAATGATTCCCGGACTTCAGGAAGTAAGAACACTGTCTTTTACAGAGATTGACCGTGCGGTCTGTCTGTGCTCTAAATTAACCTTATCCTATCTGGAGCGGTCTGGACGTGCCATTGACCCGATGACAAGACAGACCTATGAATATTATAAATAGTCATTGGAAAGGAGAGATATTTATGAATCAAGCAGAAAAAATGACCCAAATTGCCTATCATGCATTGAATGATAAAAAAGGGGAAGACATTAAAATAATTGATATTTCTGAAGTTTCTGTACTTGCAGATTATTTTCTAATTGTAAGCGGGAACAGTGAAAATCAGGTGCGTGCTCTGGTAGACAATGTCGAAGAAGAAATGCACAAAGCAGGGTACAGCCTGAAACAGCGGGAAGGTTATGGAAGCGGGAATTGGGTACTGTTGGATTTCGGTGATATCATCA
>JAHHTO010000234.1 GCA_020024595.1 Schaedlerella sp. | reverse complement strand
TGATTCATTGCAATTTGCGCCAAAACCTCAGAATCAATATCACCCTCACTAATGAGATCGCGGGCTCTCTTCACGAACAATTCGACCGCTTCATGAGCACTTTCCAGTGGACAACTAAGTTTTTTTGCAACTTCTTCAAGTAGGGAATCTGCACAAGCTCTATCAAAGAGAGTCTTGCAATCTCTCCATTCAGCTTTAGTCCTTCCAATACAATCTTTATACAGTTTCCATGTCATACGATCATAAATCGTACTTCTAATCAATTCATCGACATCACCAAAGGGGATATACTTTTCAGGTTCTCCCAAGCTTATACGCCTCATAAAGCGTAGATTCTTATCATCCCAATTATAAATATCAGTGCTCTTGAACGAAAAGCACGGAAGCGAATAAACAGTATCATTGAGTTTGGCATATTGGTTTTGAACTGTAAATTCGTTAGGATGACACAGCACTCCACTAAATTGCCCCCATGCGCTTTCGTAGCAGAACAGAGTATCGCAAATATATGGCTTTGACCAAACAGAACCACTTTTTAACGACTCAATCAATGACTGTAGTGATTTTGCATCCTGAATAACCACTACACGAGTTGGCCAAATATCCGAGAGAAAGAAAGTTTGCACATAATCTGTCTCGGGATCGTTCAAGTTGGGCGTTGCTGTCCAACGCCATACTCCAATCGCACCTACCTGAGAAGGGCCATCATTTCGATATAGTCTATCACGGTTTTCAAAATAGGTTGTATTTCGATTGGATTTATAAGGAATGGTTAACTGCTGGTTATCAATATCAGCAATTCGAGTCAGCCAAATATGCCCGTTATAATCTTCAGAAATACGACATACCGAAACAAATTCCACCATGTTATCAGTCATGTTTCTCTATCTCCCTTCTTGTTGTTTTGTAAGACACCAGGAGCTTAAATGCATCTACAGGTATCTCTCCTCGCCGAATCACTTGATACAACCATTTTTTTGACTGAGGGAAATTCGAAAGTTCCCGGACTATTGCTCCCACACTATGGGGCACAGCCATCACAGGTCCATTACAATTATTTAATTTTTGAACCATATCTTGATCCATTACAGTATAATTTGTGTTTCCTTTTAGCTTTTCAAATTTTACAGTTCGAATCAAATCGCAGCTCTGGAAAATTTGGATCTCAGATCCAAAAGAAAGCTCATCTATGGTGATCATTTGCTCAGCAACAACATGTCGGATCTCTAAAATCCTATCATTTTTAAGTATGATAACCTTTCCATCGAATGGCGTTTGAATTGTAATTTGCTTTCTTTTAGGCAGTCGATTGCAGACAGCTTCTGCAATCACATTTCCGTCGATGCTTTTGATCTGTACTTGCGGAGCTTCCGCAACCATATCCAGGTTCTTTGTCATAAGGTAAGAAAAACCAATTGACCCCGATTGCCCCAGAGATAATAACTGCTCTTTAGATGCTGCATAAAGCCTATAAAGTTTACCACCCCCAAGATTTTCATGTTGAGTGTGCATGGAGGCCGGGTAAATATTAAGTTCAGCATCTTCACCTTGCATATAAAAATACATTCTTGAGTCATTGTGATACAAGAAATATGGATTTTCAATATACGGCGGCCAAACCGGATAAAAAGCTACTGGTTTTTCTGTTAGGAAAATTGATCTCTCCAAGAAAAAGCGGGCAACCGAAGCAGAAAAATCCTGCACATGGATTTTATACAAATACCAGGTTGTATAGGAACCTGTTCTGGTTTCGGCAATACTTTCATATGAGATCCCATGCGGTACATATCCAATCGATCTACACTGAAGAAGGTAATAATCCTGATAAGGATATGCTTTACTGCCAGAATGCAATATTTTGCCGGAAGAATAATCAAAAAACGAACCGCTGCTATTGACACCTGTTGTTTTAGGCGGCCAATAGCGATCTAAATTCGATGACGGATGGTCATAAGAAAGATGATACTCTGTGCTGGGAATATTTCCTACGTTTAGATATGTAATGCCTTCTGAAGAAAGTCTCTCAAATGAGTGAACATGTTCTTGCTTATTGTCATCTGTAATTATGATTTTTTGGCACAATGGCCCACCTGTGACGGAAGATGGTGCATGAAAAAATCCTAATTCCAATAAGTAGTTTCCACGGCTTACCTTAATGCGAAGCGGCATAGGATGGCAGTTGTATCCTGTGCTGGCCCGTGCATATGCTTGCGCACGATCTTCACATTCTTTTTTCTGGGCAGCTGATGTATGACGAAAATGTCTTATATTGGCGCCAGGAGCTGTCAAACCAACATTTTGTGCACACAAGGAGCAGACAAAAATCCCTCGATTAGCTGCAACTGTATAAGGGTACATGGAGCAAGCTTCTTCTATTGATACACGACGATAGCCAGCTTTCCCATCCCATACACATACATGAGTTAAGGACATATGTGCTCACCTCAATCCTGGCTACATTGTTTCATATCTATGGTTTCGGATTCACTTTCTTTTATAAAATCCATCAAGTCCCCAGCATTACAATCCATAACTTCTGCAATACGCAGTAAAACAGATAGATTGACTTCTTGATTTTTACCTAATTTTTGTGAAGGTAGCGGAAGAAAGCCCCGCTTTCTTTCTTAACTCAGCACGGCTTATTTCTTTCTCTGCACATAATATCCATAGCTTTTTATAGCTAACTTTCATGCGTATCCCCCCACAAAAATGTGTTACTTACATTATAATCCTTTTTTCGACGTTCTCAAGAATGATTCCGTAATCGCAACAGAAATTCATGATATTACATAAGCTTTATTGTAAAATAGCCGGAAAGAATACCATCCCCTAATAGATTTGCATTTATTAAAAATTTACTGTTGCACTTTTCTACAATTCCTGAGTTGTCATTTCACAGAAAAACCGGACTCACCTCCAACGGCAAGCCCGGTTTCTCTTATGCGTAGATCAGTTCAGATAAGATCATTTCTTCCGCTTGTGCTTTGA
>JAHHTO010000233.1 GCA_020024595.1 Schaedlerella sp. | reverse complement strand
ATGCTGCGCCACGTGAATATAAATTTCAGCATCTATATCTGCCCCATTACCCTCTGCATCCAGAAGTGCGAGCTGATCATAATTTTTTCTTTTCTCCGTAAGCTGAATGGTTGCACGTTGCTTTTCTGCCGTCAGTTCTTCGTCAGACAAAGGAAGTTTTGGCATATCCGGTTGCTCCAAATCCAGTTCGAAAGTTTCCATAGTAACCTTTTTTTCTACATCTTCTTCTTTCTCTGATAATTTTTGAGCATCATTTAAGGAAGCTTCCTCTGTTTTTTCGAGGCTCGTGGAGGAATTGTCTTTTGTAGATTTGTTTAAAAAATTTTTTTTAAACAAACCAAACAAATTTGTCTGATTATCTACTTTTTTATTGCTCTTTTTCAATACAATTCTCCTTTCTGTTTATTTATTTTCATAATAGCACAAAGCCACAAGGACTTACAAGTATAAGTTACTATTGAGTGTCTATGCTTTTTTTACAGAATTGTCTTTTTGTTGATGGTGTGTAAACAACTTTTAAGTGCTTAATAAAATATAAGGAATCTTATTGATGTTAGAATTTTACTTATTTTAGGTATAAAATGAACCGATAGAAACTGCAAGTTGAATTTTGAGAATAAAAAACAGAGTGCAAAGAGTACAAATATAAGATTCACTCAAATCCTATAAGGGTACTCCGTATAATCGGGGTGACAGGATTCGAACCTGCGACCTCACGGCCCCCAGCCGTGCGCTCTAACCAAACTGAGCCACACCCCGATGATGTTTATTATATATAATTCTGATACAAATGTAAACACATTTCCTATTTATATTTGCATATTAAGTCTTCACAGGCTATAATAACTTAGTATACCTTGGGTGATAGTAGAAATATGCCGGTATATCGATGGATGCTGCTTAGAAAGGTATGTATAATAAAAATAAGGAAAGAATAAAGTATGATGAAAATGCAAGACAAACAGTTTGCTTGTGACACATCAAAGTGGAGTGCAGGAGATTGGGCGAAGGCGTTGGTGGTTTTATTTGTTGGATTGATGATCGCACACCTTGGGATAACCTTGTTTTTGCTGTCTGATCTGGGAACAGATACATTTACAGTTTTTGTTCAGGGAATTGCTTACAGAACAGGCTGGAGCGTAGGTATGATGCAGATGACAGTTGTATGTATTTTGCTGGTACTTTTGTTTTTGACAACAAAAGGATATGTGAAGCTGGGAACCATTGTCTGTGCGTTGTTTGGAGGACCAATTATTGATTTTTTTACATGGGTTTTAGGTACATACATCAATGGAGATGCTACCATGGCAGTGCGGATTAGTTTTATCGGATAAAATCCGCAAGGTAGAATTCCGCTGGGTTCGCATGGGATGTGACGTGTTTTCTGTCGTTCTTGGATTTGTTCTTGGCGGAACAGTTGGGGGTGGGACGATTATAGCAGTGTTTTTGACAGGACCATTGGTGCAGTTCTGGCTTCCAAAAACGAAAAAACTAGTATGTACGATTGTGCAGGAGTAAGACCTGAGCGTATATTTTGTGAAAACCGGAGAAGGTTGGATTAGAAGGAGAAGAAAGATATATGTGTGGATTTGCAGGATTTGTCGGTTCTGTTGAGAATCGGGAACAGGTGTTAACGGCTATGATGGATACGATTATTCACCGTGGACCGGACAGCGCAGGGAAATATGTAGATGATGATGTGGCACTGGGATTTCGTCGTTTGAGTATTATTGATTTGTCAGAAGTGGGAGATCAGCCTTTATATAACGAAGACCGAAGTAAGATTTTGGTGTTTAATGGGGAAATTTATAACTATCAGGAACTTCGAAAGGAGTTGGTGAAGGCAGGTCATATCTTTGTTTCAAATACAGACTCTGAAACGCTAATTCACGGATACGAAGAGTGGGGAGAGAAAATCGTAGATCGTCTCCGCGGGATGTATGCATTTGCAATCTGGGATACGAAAACAAAAAAATTGTTTGTAGCAAGAGATATATTTGGAATCAAACCATTATATTATGCACAGATGAATGGAACGTTGATGTTTGGTTCTGAGATTAAATCTTTTATGGAACATCCGAAGTTTGACAAGGTGTTCAATGAGAATGCACTGGGAAACTACCTCTCTTTTCAGTTTGTACCGACAAATGAGACATTTTTCAAAGGAGTGTTTTGTCTCCAGCCTGGTCATTATTTCACCTATCAAGATGGAGAGATGGAGATAACCCGTTATTTTGAACCGAAATTTACAGGAGATAACAAGAAATCTTTTAAAGAAGTTGTGGATGAAATAGAAGAAGTTATGAAAGAGTCTGTGGAACTGCACAAAATCAGTGATGTTGAAGTGGCATCCTATTTATCCAGTGGTGTGGATTCTAGCTATCTGACATATCTTGGGCAGGTGGATCATACATTTACGGTGGGATTTGATGAAGGAAAATATAGTGAAATTCAAGATGCCCTAGAATTTGCGGAAAGTATTGGAATGCAGAATAATGCAAAAGTCATTACGCCGGAAGAATACTGGGACAACCTTTCTGATATTCAGTATTATATGGATGAACCAGTGGCGGACCCAGCAGCGGTTGCACTCTATTTTTTGAGTAAAGAGGCAGCCAAAAAGGTAAAAGTAGTGTTGTCTGGTGAAGGGTCGGATGAGTTATTTGGTGGATATAATATTTATTGTGAGCCGTTGGAACACACAGGGTTCAATAAAATTCCGATGTGCATTCGAAGAGCACTGGGCAGATTTGCAGAAATCTGCCTTCCACGTGGGATGAAGGGAAGAGGATTTCTGATGCGCCACGGCAGAACTCTGGAGGAACGGTATTTTGCGAATGCGACCAATATTTTTACTGAGCGGGAAGCAAATAAGATTCTGAAGAAAGGTTGCCGGCCAGGCATTCAGCAAGTAACGAGACCATTGTATGACAGAGTGAAGGGGAAAGATGCGGTAACCAAGATGCAGTATGTAGATTTGCACCTGTGGTTGGTTC
>JAHHTO010000232.1 GCA_020024595.1 Schaedlerella sp. | reverse complement strand
GGCTTTTTTCTTTTGTTTTTCCTGTTCCAATTCCTGTTGGAGTAGGTCAATTTCTCGGTCAGCAGTGGTTAGGATGTTAGCAATGGCAGTTTGTTCCTTAAATTCAGGAGAGAAAAACTCGAATTTTAGGAAATCTGCCGGTTTGACAGCCATTCGCTCATATACAGTGCCTTCTTCATATTTTCTGACCGCATTTATAAAGTCAAAACGCATCACATAATTTGAAAGGAAATCGTGATTCACATTTTCAGCGACTTCAAATGTAATGTAAATTGGAGAAAAAATGGCATCACCAAATTTGTTTTCACAAATTACGCCGAATTTCAAATTAGCAGGATTATAACAGATATCCCCTTTGTGTGTGACTTTGTATTCTTTCTCTTCATCTTTAACAAGATGATCTCTGTCATAGCGCTCTGTTTTTGGATAAATTCCTTCGGTGGATAAAGTAACATGGGGATATCCCAGTCCCTTTTGCGAATAGGTTTTTCTTTCTTGTAATAATTTTTTTAATTTAACTTTCTTCCACTCTCCACTAAACCCTGGCAGACGCTTTTTCCCTGTTAAAAGCTGCTGCATAAGATACTTTTTCTGCCGCTGTTTTTCCGCAATCAACTTTTCTTTCAGCTCAATCACCTTGTCCTGAGTGGTGAGGATGGCAGCGATTTTTTGTTGTTCTATAGCATCAGGAACACAGAGCTGATATGTCATCAGGTTTTTTAAATATAGTCGAGTTCTGGTTCCACCTAATTTTTGCATTCGACAAAAGTAGCGGAAACGAGCAGTACTGTTTAATATAGGAATCAAAAATCCTAAATCTGATTTCGTTGATGCAGTAAATACTGGGTATTCACTGCTGACCAAAATTGGTGTATTGCTGCAGTTTACATTAAAGTGAAATATATCGTCATCGCTCATATGGCGATAGGTCGCATACCCTACAGGAACAACTTTATAGCCAATATTTGTTTCAACGGTTTCTTTTCCATCGTAATATTCTGACTGTGGCATAAGTCCCTTTCGAGAAGATGAATAGACGGGCATAGACAAAATATCATTGGACAACTTTCGATATTCTTGAATACAATCGTCTATTCTATACAATTCCCACGTTATAGGATAAATTCCAACTTTGGTTCTTTTGTACCCCTCCGGCACTTCGCCCCGCCGGATCTGCGCAATGCGCTCTTTGATCTCTGGTGTCATACCGTTACCTCTTCAGCACGTTTGCTGGGTGTTTCTAAAGGCTGTGCCTGCTGTATAGCTTTTTGCAATTCAATTCTCTGCCATTCCATTTCCACAACTTCTTTAATCCGGTCAACAGGATGTACGATCGTTAACCCACTATTCTCTTCTTGAATCATGCGATCACGTCCGGTTTGTCTGCTATACAGTGTTTCCCTGTATGGAATATATGCGCTTAAAATACCAATGAGATTAGCATTGGTATTTTGGGGAGTCCCATCAATTGAGATATGTTCTGGCCGGCTCACAATGGGGCCACCCGAGTTACCTGGAAAGGTCTGTGCATCAACTAAGTACTCCACCGCTGTCTGTGGACTAATAAAAGCATCTGAAACTCTTGAAATACAGCCCAGTCGACAAATCGGAGCTTTTACAGAATCGTTTACCAGATTCATCGGGAAGCCCAAAGCATACACCAAGCTTCCTTCATCGACACCCGTACTTTGCATTTGATTTAGTACGAGAGAATGCGCATCCAAGTCAAAAAAACTTAAACTCGAGTGATTATCCACAATCACTTGAGGACGAACCTGAATCGCAACTATATCAACATTCGGGTGCGGATGCTCACTGTAAAATTTTTCTCCATCTTTGTTCACCAGTTGTATGGGAAAATCCTTTACCCCTATAGCATCATTGTTGTTAAAGCGTACACACAAATTCCCTTGATTTTTTACTACATGTTTGTTAGTGATAATATAAACTGTTGACCTATCGGAGTTGCTTTTCTCTCTTCTCCCAACCAAAAAGCCTGTACCAACCCAATGCATTTTTTTGTTCGAAAGTTTAACCCCAAGTGCAACAACTGCATCCATAAAAAACGAAGGAATAATTGCCATTTTGCTATCTCTCCTTTTTATTCACTTATAAATTGCAATTACTTCAACTTTGAGGACAGGTCCCTCAACAGTAATCTTATCAAGTCCAACAGACTTTCCACTTGCAGTCATCTGACGACGCATAGTGCGTGGCAAGCGGATAAAGTCTTTCAGCGGATCAAAAATTTCGGCCATATCTTTTCGCACCATGCCAACAACTTTACATAGAATATATACATCTTGATCGGCATAGTCTTCGAGGCTGGAGTATTCCTCTTGGAGATACTTTGCGTTCAGCTTGCCTGAGATCGTAACATCATCGCACTCGATGGTAAAGGGAATATCAGCGGACGCCTTTCCTAATATCCCCTCTAATGCTTCCTGTTCTCCTGCAGACTTAGTTTCAATCTGCCCCATTAACATAGGCATAAACTGATCAATTAGATTAACTGCATCAAAGGCTTCTGGAATTTCAAAACCACTACAAATACGCAAGAGCTTCATGGCTGGGATTGTGGTCAAATCATATTCCGCGTTTAACACACAATCAAAGTAATCTTCCCCCTCAAGTCTGCTAAGGTCAAGCTCAAAGCGATCGTAGTCGAAACTCACATCTTTCTCAAATTCACCATCTATACTGGTTTCCGTTGCGCCATTCAGGCCAAAGCTGCTCATTCCCGCTGAAAACCCTGCTGTTTTTTTCTGAGATAGTGCCTTGGGTTGTACAGTATTTTTCCCATCGATTTGCCGTTTATAGGTATAAAGTTTGTCTTCATCAAGATAGATAAAACTTCTAAACACAGCATCATCCCTCCTTTATAGTCCCAGTTCCTTTAGATACTTTGCCATCTGCGCCTTAACCTCTGCAAGTTCAGCCTCAATGTTTACAATATTCTGCTTTACTTCATCAATATCCACCAATTCTTCTTCCTCAAAGGTGTCA
>JAHHTO010000231.1 GCA_020024595.1 Schaedlerella sp. | reverse complement strand
CTTACGATTTCTCTTGAAAAGGACTTTGATATCATCCGCGAGAATTTCAGCAAGAAAATCGGCAGAGATTATGCTGCTTCCAGAGGTGAATTCTTAAATGGCAAAATTATGGCCGCATATCTTGGATTTGAATTTATTGATGCTGCAGAAGTCATCCGTTTCCGTGAGGATGGAAGTTTTGATGAAGATACAACAAACACGCTACTAAGCACACGTCTGGAACAGGCAGAGAATGCTGTCATTCCAGGATTTTACGGTGCAAAAGAAGACGGAACTGTTGTAACATTTTCCAGAGGTGGATCCGATATAACCGGCTCTTTGGTGTCACTCGCCGCAGGTGTTGATCTGTATGAAAACTGGACGGATGTATCTGGATTTCTGATTGCAGATCCGCGTATTGTCAAGAATCCGAAATCCATTGAAACGATCACATATAGAGAACTTCGAGAATTATCTTACATGGGTGCAAGTGTACTGCATGAAGATGCGATTTTCCCGGTTCGCAAAACCGGAATCCCAATTAATATCCGCAATACAAATGCTCCTGAGGACAAAGGAACTCTTATTGTAGAGGGAACTTGCAGACGACCCAAGTATACAATTACCGGGATTGCCGGTACTGATGGATTTGCTTCGATTACGATAGAGAAAGCAATGATGAATTCTGAAATTGGATTCTGCCGTAAAGTCCTGGAAGTATTTGAGGAAAATGATATTTCCATCGAGCATATGCCGTCAGGAATCGATACCATGACCATTTTTGTACATAAAGACGAATTTGAAGAAAAAGAGCAGCAGGTACTTTCAGGGATTCATAAAGCAGTGAATCCAGATCATATCGATTTAGAGTCTGACCTTGCACTGATCGCGATCGTAGGACGAGGAATGCGGGCCACCAGAGGAACTGCGGGCAGAATTTTTTCTGCGCTGGCTCATGCTCATATTAATGTAAAAATGATTGATCAGGGTTCCAGCGAGTTGAACATTATTGTCGGTGTACGTCATGATGATTTTAAGAATGCGATCCGTGCTTTATATGACATCTTTGTTGTAACTCAGATATAAATACCGATAAAAACTAGTTGTTGCAGAAGAGGTAGTTATGAATATTTTGTTTTTTTTAAAGCCGAAAGGTGAAGTTGCTTACATACATGATCACTGCACCCTCAGACAGGTGCTGGAAACAATGGAATATCACAGATACAGTTGTATTCCGATGTTAAACCGGGACGGAAAATATGTTGGAACGATCACAGAAGGGGATCTGCTCTGGTTTATCAAAGAACAGCAGAATATGGATTTAAAAAAGGCGGAAAATATCTTTATTACTGATTTTCCACGAAAAACAGATTATAAAGCAGTCACGGCAGATGCGGATATGGAAGGCCTGCTGAAAAAAGCAATGAATCAGAATTTTGTACCTGTTGTCGATGATATGGAAAATTTTATTGGAATCATTACACGGAAGAGTATTCTTGAATATTGTTATGATCAGCTCAGTGAATTAAAAGAGAAAGAGTAGATGGCGTCAGAAGAAATGCAGATGATTTTCAAGAAAAATATCAGATAGCTGTTGACTTTATGAATCTTCTATGCTATTCTTTAGAAGTATGCCGCACAATGAGGTTTTTAAAGTGCTGTACATTTTACAGACACCGTAGTTGGCGAGTAATGATAATAGGAGGTGCCCCATGTACGCGATTATAGCAACAGGTGGTAAACAGTACAAAGTAGCCGAAGGCGATATCATTAAAGTAGAAAAGCTTGGTGTAGAAGCTGGAGAGACTTATACGTTTGACCAGGTTCTTGCAGTAAACAACGATAAGCTCGTTGTTGGTAATCCGATCGTTGACGGAGCAACAGTTACAGCTTCCGTAATCGGAGACGGAAAAGGCAAGAAAGTGATTGTTTACAAGTATAAGAGAAAATCTGGATACCATAAGAAAAATGGTCACAGACAGCAGTATACAGCAGTCAAGATCGAAAAGATCAATGCATAATCAGCTATGATTCATGCGACAATTTATGTGAATGAAAATCATGCATATACAGGGTTTGACTTTATCGGTCATGCGGAATATTCCGAAGAAGGAACTGATATTGTCTGCGCAGCCGCATCCATGTTAGTCATCAATACGCTGAATGCACTTGAACGATATGCATCGGATGAGACAAGCTGTGTTTCTGATGAAGAAGAAGGAATGATCCAATTTCGTTTTCTAAATGAACCTACGCATGATGCACAGTTGTTGGTTAAAACTATGCTCCTCGGATTGGAGAGCATGGAGGACAACAACGAATACGAACCATATATTGATATTATTTTCGAGGAGGTGTAACTACCATGATGAATTTGAACCTTCAGTTTTTCGCTCATAAAAAGGGAGTTGGTTCTACAAAGAACGGACGTGACTCTGAAGCAAAAAGATTGGGTGCCAAAAGAGCAGACGGACAGTTTGTAAAAGCTGGCAACATCCTTTACAGACAGCGCGGAACAAAGATTCATCCGGGTCTGAACGTAGGACGCGGTGGAGACGATACTTTGTTTGCACTGGTTGACGGTGTTGTAAGATTTGAAAGAAAAGGAAGAGATAAGAAACAGGTTTCTATCTATCCGGTAGCTGAATAATCGACCGTTATAAAAGGCAGGAATATTTCCTGCCTTTTTTTAAGATACATGCAAAGATTTTGTACAGGAGGATAGTGTATGTTTGCAGACAGAGCAAAAATATGGATTCGTTCCGGAAATGGTGGAAATGGTCACTGCAGTTTCCGCCGTGAATTATATGTCGCCAATGGTGGACCTGATGGTGGAGATGGCGGAAAAGGCGGAGATTTGATTTTTGAAGTGGATAAAGGTTTAAATACACTGGTCGATTACAGGCATAAAAGAAAATATGCCGCAGGTGACGGAGAAGAGGGCGGAAAGCGTCGCTGTCACGGAAAAAATGGAAAGGACCTTGTATTAAAAGTACCAGAAGGAACAATCATAAAAGAAGCCAAAAGTGGAAAACTTATTGC
>JAHHTO010000230.1 GCA_020024595.1 Schaedlerella sp. | reverse complement strand
GGGATGGGACTGGGATTCACAGTTGGCCTGACTGCAATTGGAATTGTCCGTGAACTTCTTGGTGCCGGAAAAGTATTTAATCTTCAGGTACTTCCGTCATCGTATGAGCCGATTACTATATTTATTCTTGCACCGGGTGCGTTCTTTGTACTCGCCGGTCTGACAGCACTGCAAAACATAGCGAAGAAGAGAGCAATGGAAAAAGGTGACACGAAGAAGGCTGCGAAAATCGGTTGTGGCACAAACTGTGCAGAATGTGGTAAAAAAGAATCTTGTGGAAATATAGAATAGGAGAGGATAGTAGATGAAAGAATTGTTATTTATTGCAGTTGGTTCAGCACTCGTTAACAACGTCGTGCTCAGCCAGTTTCTCGGAATCTGTCCGTTCCTGGGCGTTTCCAAAAATGTAAAAACGGCCGGAGGAATGGGCGGTGCAGTTATCTTTGTTATTACGATTGCATCGTTTGTAACAGGATTGATTTACAAGTTCATTCTGGTACCGGCAAATTTTGAATATTTGCAGACAATTGTATTTATTCTTGTTATTGCAGCTCTGGTACAGTTTGTTGAGATGTTTCTGAAAAAGGCGATGCCGCCACTTTATAATTCGCTTGGAGTATATCTTCCGCTGATTACAACAAACTGTGCGGTACTTGGTGTGGCGCTTACAAATGTAAGTGAGTCATATAGTATTCTGGAAGGTGTTGTAAATGGTATTGCTACAGCAACAGGTTTTCTTGTGGCAATTGTATTGATGGCAGGCATTCGGGAAAAGATTGAATATAATGACATCCCGGAAGCGTTTAAGGGAACTCCAATCGTACTTGTAACAGCAGGACTGATGGCAATTGCGTTCTTTGGATTCTCAGGGTTATTCTCAGAATTGATGTAAGGAGGGCGTAAGAGTATGATAACAGGTATATTAATTGCCGCTG
Source organism: Schaedlerella sp. (assembly GCA_020024595.1). Lineage (GTDB taxonomy): Bacteria > Bacillota > Clostridia > Lachnospirales > Lachnospiraceae > Schaedlerella. Next base: position 2,144 of record JAHHTO010000230.1, on the reverse strand, counting down.
TAATTGTTGGCGGTACAGGATTGTTTATCGGTGTCTTCCTTGGTGTTTCAGGGAAAAAGTTTGCAGTAGAAGTGGATGAAAGAGAAGAAGCAATTCAGGGAGTGCTTCCAGGAAATAACTGTGGTGGCTGTGGCTATGCAGGATGCTCCGGTCTTGCAGCTGCGATTGTAGCAGGAGAAGCAGAAGTAGATGCCTGTCCGGTGGGGGGATCCCCGGTTGCGTCACAGATTGCTAAGATTATGGGGCAAGAAGCAGGAAAGCAAGTACGTCAGGTTGCATTTGTAAAATGCGCCGGAACTTGTGAAAAGGCACACACAGAGTACAATTATTATGGAATTCAGGATTGCACCATGGTAAATATGATGCAAGATGCAGGTCCGAAAGGCTGTGATTACGGCTGCCTTGGATATGGAAGCTGTGTGAAAGTCTGTCCGTTTGATGCGATTCATGTGATTGACGGAGTTGCAGTTGTGGATAAAGAAAAATGTAAAGCCTGCAAGAAGTGTATTGCTGCATGTCCCAAAAAGCTTATTGAGCTTGTTCCTTACGAACAGAAGACATTTGTACAGTGTAATTCCAATGAAAAAGGGAAGGCGTTGATGGATGTCTGTCTGGTTGGCTGTATTGGATGCAAACTTTGTGAGAAAAACTGTGAGGCAGGTGCGATCACCGTTACCAATTTCCTTGCGCATATTGATTATTCTAAGTGTACGAATTGTGGTGTTTGTGCAGATAAATGTCCGAGAAAGGTGATCATTCCAAGACAGATTCCAGTCGCATAATAGAAAAAGGAATAAGATGTAATAATAGGAAGGCAGAAGTTCAGATATGGAATCTGCCTTCTTTTTTAATGAACGCGTAGAAAAATAAAAATCGAACATACAATCGAACGCAAGGTTGCATTCGGAAGTCTGGTATGATATTATGATGTTTACGAAGAAAATAAGATAACAGAGAGTCGTGGAATGAAGAAAAATGATTGGATTATAATTACTGTAGTAGTCGTGGTTGCCTCGGCATTTTTTGGGATGCATTTTCTTGGAAGTGAAAGAGGAAATGGAGTTGTTGAAGTTCAAGTAGATGGAAAAGTATATGGACGCTATTCCTTAGCGAAAGAGCGGGAGATTGAAATAAATGATACGAACAGATTGGAAATTAAAAATGGAACTGCCAGAATAATATGGGCAGACTGTCCGGATCAGGTATGTGTGCATCATAAAGAAATTTCCCGAAATGGAGAAAGTATCATCTGCCTTCCGAACAAAGTGGTTATATCAATCGTGGGAGATGAAGATGCAGCTTTGGATGCGGTGGTAAATTAATCGGGATCAATTTCAATGAAACAGGCAGGAGGAAGTGAAACTTGAAAAACAGAGTTGCATATTTCGGAGTTTTTATAGCTTTAGCATTGATTTTCAGTTATGTGGAAACTCTGATTCCGATTTATTTCGGTATACCTGGAATCAAGCTGGGACTTGCCAATCTTCTGACTGTGATTATTTTGTATAAAAGAAATGCGAAAGAAGCGCTGCTTTTGTCTATTGCCCGCATTGTACTGGCGGGATTTATGTTTACGAATCTGTTTAGTATTGTATATAGTCTTGCGGGAGGAATTTTAAGTCTGGCTGTGATGGTATTTCTGAAAAAACGTGGCACATTTAGTGTGATTGGAGTCAGCATTTCAGGAGGAGTGATGCACAATATGGGACAGCTATTTGTGGCAATGTTGGTGGTAGAGACTTATCGGGTCGGATATTATTTTCCGGCGTTGTTAATTGCAGGAATGTTAACAGGGATGCTGATCGGGGTAGCTGCAAACGAGGTGTTGAAGCGATTAAAGAATATAACGATCTAACTTAGAAAGAATAAAGTAAAATATGGAGGCGTTACGATGATTTCATATATTCGCGGAGAAGTAGCTGCGGTCGAAAAAGAAAAAATAATTGTGGATGTTGGGGGGATCGGTTACGGTATTTTTATGCCGGAAGCATCAATGGGACTCCTGCCACAAATAGGAAACGAAGTGAAAGTTCATACATATCTAAATGTCCGCGAGGATGCTATGCAATTGTTCGGATTTCTGACACGAGATGATCTGGAGGTATTTAAATTGCTTATTGGCGTCAGTGGAATCGGTCCAAAGG
>JAHHTO010000229.1 GCA_020024595.1 Schaedlerella sp. | reverse complement strand
TGAATATCACAGAAGAATTTTTGATTTTCTTAACGAAGCTGGCCATCAATGATGAAGAACAGTTGAGCTTGAACGAGGTTTTCCATCAGTTTGAACTTCGTGGTATCTATTTAGACCAGCCTTCTAAAGATGAGGTGGTCCAATTCTATACGAAGTTAAATCTGATAGAAAAGAAAAGCGATAGTGGAGATGCACAATATGTTAGAAGAATTCTATAATTATATAGCTACACGCATTATCAGCTACTTTGAACAGGAATGTGATAATTTACATGAAGGTGACAGATTTTGCTTTAGACTTGATAATGCTAATCTTGTTCAAAAAGTTAATGATGCACTGAGAAATATTACTCTGAAAAAAGATATTCAGGGAACTTTTGCATATCAAGACACATACAGGACTTTTACAATACGGTTGTCTAACAAGGAAATTATTATTGCAGCTCAAGTAGATGGAATGACAGACGACTTTTTTGCGACTTTACGTAATATACCTCTGTCTATCAATAGAAATCCTATCTTGATGATTACATGTGCACCTATTGATACAATTTCAAGTGCAACGAGAGACCTTGCAACGAAAGGTATGCCGTTTTGTGCAGAAGAATTGATAAAAACCATCGAAGATAATATTGAAGAATCTCAATTATCTGAGTCTGATCATGTCTTGCTGAAATATGAGTTGAAGAGAAAAAAAGCAGATCGATTCGCTGATAAGAAATCCTTATTTGAATATAGAAGTCTGCTAACCTCAGTTTGCACAGGAAGAGTATCTGATGAAAGTTGGATCGATTTCCGCTTGCTGCCTGATAGTGATGGGTTGGCCTTGAAATCAGACATAAAAAAGCAGGAGCAAGAAATTAAGGAAAATCACGATGATTTTGACAAGATTGATAAGGTGTTTCGCTTTGGAAACTTGCGGGATGGATTGGACAATGACTTTGACAGCACATTTATCAAAGAATTAGAAGTAAAAAAGCGCCAGGGAATTAACTGGTATGAGGGAATTACCTACTCTGATGTGCTTCAGTCAAAAGCAAAGAAAGACAAGAAACAAAGTAACCCTCTTTCTATCAATAATGATGATATTTGTGCCTATTGGAATTCTCCTCTTGAATACATATTCCAGCCGGATCAAAAGATGTTTATTCGTGATGGTGGGGCAACAAAGGCTAAGCAGCGAGAAAAACATATTTTAATTTATAACCCAGATAAAAAGAGTTGTTTAACCATACAGGTGCCGTTTAATATTCCAGTACGCAAAGATTTGATTACAGTTAAAGATCCTGATTCGACAAAGTGCGTCACAGAATCCAAGTGCATGCTATTAACAATTCAAACAGACAGATGCGTTTTCTCAAATGTTGAAATACACGACCCCAATAGTAAAGCGGTCTTTCGTCTCAAAGTTTGCATTCTGGATATTGCACCTACGTACTTAGAAAATATTCAAACCTGTTATAAAATTGAAGGTAGCGGAAAAAAGCAGCATATTATCGCAGAAGGGATCAAAGATACTCTTAGAATAAATCCAGGAGCACATAACCACGAACAAGTTATAGTTGCAGATCAAAGAATTTATTCTTGCGATTTTAATACAGAGCTTTCCTTGTCCTTGAATGAAAATAGTATTTCTCCAGATATAGGGAAAGTACTGTTTATGCTATCTTTTGGAACAATTCAAATTCCGATGGGTATTTCTGATGATGCAGTAAAACCGACGAAGCTTACCGGTGTCAGAGCGTTTAAGCAGAAGAATGAGAGAAAACGTGGATTTGAATATAGAGACGGCAGAATTATTATGGGTACCACACCTTACTATGCTGTAGGTGGGTTTGAAAATGATCTGGAGATTGAAGCTTATATTGTAGATCATAATGATCTTTACGTTGAAAGAAGCGCAAATGGAGAAAATGAAGTAAAGGATATTGAAATCCCCGAAAAAATCAAAGTCGCTTACCTTGCACTGTTGACTATGTACAAAGAAAGAAGACAGCTTCCCAGCTTGGCATATTTAGATGACAGGCTTATTTGTGCTGCAACAGCGTATCTGAAGGCATACCGGGAATTTTTCGAAGATATTACAGAGGGAAGCATTTTAAGTAAGGAGCACAATGACACACTTAAGCTTGGGACATTATACGATGTGAACACGGATACCATAGCATTCACACCGCTTCATCCGTTGAATGTTATGTACCAGATGGAGTTACATGATGAGTCAGGTTTAGGAAACGTGCGGGACGATGTTGTTGACCGACTTACGTCCTCTAATCTTCTACCGTATATTAAGGGACCGCAGCAAGAAGTATATGAGGTAGTTGAGCAGCATGTCTCCCCAGAATGGCGATATTATGCCCCGATTGATGGAGATCGCTATAACGAAATTCGAGATTTTGTTCCAAAACTTGTTTGCGAAAAAATTGAAGAATACTATGCCCATTTTAGATTTTTATTCAAAGATATTGGAGAAAATCGCCTAATATTGAGCGTTCATAACTTAGGCGATTGTAAAGAAATATTTTTAGGCGTAGTCAGATATTTCAAAAAGAAAATTGCAGAAGGATGTTTACCCGAGGAAATATTGAATTTTGAAATCAATATTTATGGTAAACAGAACTGTATCAATCTTCACAACGATTTCTCTGCGCTTTCTAATTTAAGAAGGACTAAGGAATATCTGCTCAAGATTGACGCTAAGTATGAGCATAACACTGATCTATCCGCACTGCTTGTAAGTAAAATCCAATACTATATTCACAATGAAAGTGATACTGAGTATAGATATGCGCACATTGCTTTCTATGAAATGCTTTCAAGCGATAAATGTGGTGATAGCCAGATTTCTGGATTAACAACAGGATCTTCCCTTAACGGGTTGATTTCGGGAGTCCCATCAGTTTTGCATGAAGGCTGGTATAAGACGGGCTTTGGTACACAGCACGCTCCGCAAGCGGATTTGATTAGATTCGCGTCTCTTTTGAACTCCATTTACAGGGTTGCTTATTCAAGTAGTACATACACGAAAGACCATTGCATTACAACTGAAGTCTCTAAAGATTCCAGTGCGCAACTTAATAA
>JAHHTO010000228.1 GCA_020024595.1 Schaedlerella sp. | reverse complement strand
TAATCTCCCCATAAGCATCACAAAACTCATTCCAATCATCTCCGCAAAGATACAGGGATGAATTGCTCCAATGAAGCAATTTCACTACATCATCAGAAACAATTTCTCCAATAGCAGCGTCCTTATCTAACTCGCAAAATGCAAACTCAAGAAAATCTCCACCGCCAAATTCCCGTCGTTTATCCTGAGAAGCAAAAGTATGGAATAACAAGAACTCACCTTCTCTTGCATAATATCATCTGTTAAGAAAATTCCGATTTCTCTAACAGAATTATTCTATTCTCACATCAATTTATTCGATACTGGGCAGCTCACTCATATCTGCTTTTACTGCATCACCGTCACCAGTATTCCAAAGTGCGCCGATGTCTGCTGAAGTAAACCACTTTGTATCATCATCAGAAAGTATGAGAGTTCCTGATTTTACGGCTTCCGAAACATAAATAATATCGTAACTTGTGCCGTCGGCCAAATTAAATTGGAAACTTGTAACAGTGCTTCCGGTGTGTTCTTCTACCTTTTTATCTCTCAAAGTAATCCCAGACAAAACGTTGATGACTTCTTCTACATCGTCAGATTCAGTGAGTATTTTCTTTTCTGCATCAGCCGGTACATTATAACGGTAAGTCACAATGGTTTCCACATCAGAAACTTGGAAAGGAAATTCAATATTCTTGGTTTTCCCACAACCGGTAAATGCAAATACCATGACAAATACTAAAACCAATGACATAATCTTTTTCATTTGAATACCTCACTTTCTTAAATTCATCTGTTAGGTTTACTGGAATTAGTCGAACACCTAAACGGTATTATTGGTTCTTATATTTGAACGGAGCAATGGACAGTGGAGCAAAAATTTCCTAAATAAAGTATTTTTCTTAACGATCATCTTCTGCTGTTGGTGCCTTAAACGGAAGTTCGTATACAGCATCTAACTGCTCAGATCCTCTAAAAGTAATGACTACAGAGTCTTCTTTCCACTCAACATCAAAGTTACCACTAAGGCCATTATCTGCAACATCTACATAAAAGTTTGATGGACCATTTACTTGATAATGAGCTTCTGCAAATGAGTCTCCGACTTCAAAGATGATTACCTGCTGTTTACCATCAGCAGATTTCTCCCGAAAAATCTCTTTTTTTGTATGTTAAAATGATAATTTAAAACTCCCCAGCCAAGCACCATTATAAGGATAATGGTTTCAAGTATTAGCAATACGATCAAACTTCTATTTGCTGACTTACTTTTCATCCTTATACACCCCTTTATAAGTTCATGTGTTAAGAAAATTTTGATTTATCTAACTGCATTATATCACGCAAACCCAAAAAGCGGCAGAGGGAGTTCCACTCTGCCGCTTCTCTTATTCTGCTGCGTCCAGCATATTTTCAATAAAGATACCGTAGCCCTTGGTAGGGTCATTCACCAGCACATGGGTCACAGCGCCAACGAGCTTGCCGTCCTGGATGATGGGGCTGCCGGACACGGGTGATTTCTATTAGGGACAACAACTGTTAGGTGAATTGGAATAGACTTAACAATTTATTGCTCGCCACTGAATTTGAAGGTTGCTTCATTTTTAAAAGGTGTAACACCATCGTCCATATATCAAGCATTTGAGCGTCCTGCGATCAACTCGATGTAATCATTATCAATGATTTTAAACCGATACATTTCCTCTGTGCTATCCGACGCACATACTACTATGCCATTCTCAATATTTGCACTACATGAGCTAATCAAGAAAATCAAAAAGGAAGTTCCCCGTCCCAATCGAGTAGTACACTATCACCTCATGGAATTTTCTTTTCTTCATGGACCTTCTCAATTTTGTCGAGAAAGTTCAAAGTATCTGAGACAATCCTGACCACATATTCAGCTTCAGCCTTTGATAGCAAGTGATTTGGATGTGCTGCACTGTGCTCGTTTCGAACATGATTAAAGCTTTCGAAAAGACTAATTGAGTTTTTGATTGCAGTTAATGCAAATCGTGAATCACAATATTGATTATCCTCATACCATTTACGAAGCATTCCCACCAAAGAATGCGTGGGTTGCTGATTACCTTTAGCGTCAACAGTACTGATATTGTGCTTGGCGCAAAGGCCTCTCAAATATTCGCAAGAGAATGTATGTAAGCGATCAATTACAAGCTCTGGCTTTTGATTCATCAGATTGCTTTCAATATCTTCCAGAATGATTGTAAGGTTTTCCGGCGTTTGCTTTGTGGGGAGTTCGACCGCTGACATTTCTCTTAACCGCTTGATAATTTTCTGAACCTGATTGTAATCGTACGAATCCTCGTCAGACCACCAATCATTTCCCATTGCAAAGTAAAAATACTCGGACAGTGCCTCTAACAAATTTGCGATTATTTGAGGAGTTCCCTCATCCCAAATTTTCTTGATGCATTTTTCCTGTGACAAGCCCCTGTATCCTTCGTCATTGTAAATGTTAATTCCGCAGGCATCATAAATGAGTTCTTTAGTTTTGTTCTTATTATATTTCCCTTGGTCACTCCAGTATTTGAATACAAATCCGTCTGAGATGCCAAACAAGCGACGAATCGTTTCCTTTTCAATATATGTTAAATATGCCATTTGAATATATCTCTCCTCGCATATAGTCTTTTTTATTATTCTATCATCGACACACAGATAAAACAATAAAACAACATAATGCAAGCGTGTATATTTTTAAAATTAGACCTTGACGAAACGCTTTCCAACTGAGATGCAATTAAGTGTTCGATAAATTTTGATATGTATAACAGAATTATACCATATAAGACAGCAAAAGCAGCAGAATTTTCCTTTCCCCGCATTTGGGCACACTAATCCCTTGGCGTAACGATGGGCGCACTTCGACGTTTCAATCTGTATCTGCACTTGGGTGCAAAAAATCCGGGCAGAAAGTTCTGTCCGGATTTTTTATATTGTGTTATGCCGCGCTGTCGGCGGTTTTGAGCATATTTTCCGCAAAGATGCCATATCCACGGGTCGGGTCGTTCACCAGCACATGGGTGACAGCGCCCACCAGCTTTCCGTCCTGAATAATCGGGCTGCCGGACACGAGTGATTGCTATTAG
>JAHHTO010000023.1 GCA_020024595.1 Schaedlerella sp. | reverse complement strand
TTCTATATGAGTGGCATGGATCTGGAAGATTTAAAAGCGCGTCTTGGAATTGCTATTTCTTCTCTGGAACCCTATTATTTTGATGATGCGATATGTAAAGACAAGTTAAGGGAGCATTTTCAAGTCTCTTCGCTTGCAGGTCTTGGTCTTGGAGATTATGATTGTGGTGTTATCAGTGCCGGCGCACTTTTGCAGTATCTTCTAGAGACGCAGAAGAACAATCTGGCTCATATGACACATATCACCCCCTATACGACCGGAAAATATATGATGCTTGACAGTTCTACAAGACGGAATCTGGAACTTTGCGAAACACTCAGAGAAAAGCAGAAGCGAGGATCTTTGTTGTGGGTGCTAGATAAAACAAGAACTGCCATGGGAGCAAGAACTCTTCGCAAATATATTGAACAGCCATTGATCGAAGAGGCGGAGATACTCCGACGTTTAGATGCCGTATCGGAATTGAAAGAACAGGCGATTACGCGAGAAGAAATCAGGGAGTATCTGTCACCGGTTTATGATTTAGAACGATTGATTACAAGGATTACATATGGAACTGCAAATCCGAGAGACCTGACTGCTTTTGCAGGCTCTCTTTCTATGTTTCCACCGATCGTCTATCTGCTTCAGGAAATGAAATCTTCACTTTTACAGGAAATATCAGAGAATCTGGATCCGCTGGAAGATTTGTGTGCACTTGTTCAGCAGGCAATTGCAGATGAGCCACCGATCGCCATGAAAGAGGGGAATATTATCCGTGACGGCTATAGTGAAGAAGTGGATACTCTTCGCCGTGCGAAATCAGACGGAAAGAGCTGGCTGGCAAAACTGGAAGAAGAAGAAAGGGAAAAAACAGGGATTAAGAACCTGAAAATAAAATACAACAAGGTGTTCGGGTATTATCTGGAAGTTACGAATTCCTATAAAGAGCTTGTCCCGGATTATTATACAAGAAAGCAGACACTTGCAAATGCAGAGCGTTATATTACCCCAGAACTCAAAGAACTGGAAGATATGATTTTGGGAGCTGAGGACAAGCTTTATGCGTTGGAATATGAATTATATTGTACTGTTCGAGATACCATTGCAAAAGAAGTGGTGCGTATCCAGAAGACTGCTAAAGCAGTGGCACAGCTAGACGTATTTGCATCCTTTTCATTGGTGGCGGAACAGAATCGCTATGTGCGTCCGAACATCAACGATCATGGAAAGATCGATATCAGAGACGGAAGACATCCTGTGGTGGAGCAAATGATCTCGAATGGAAGTTTCATCAGCAATGATACGATTCTTGACGATAAGAAACAGCGGATTTCTATCATCACCGGTCCAAATATGGCAGGGAAGTCTACTTATATGCGTCAGGCGGCATTGATCGTACTTATGGCACAGATTGGTTCTTTTGTTCCGGCCTCCCGAGCAGATATTGGATTGGTGGACCGTATCTTTACCCGTGTGGGTGCTTCGGATGATCTGGCTTCCGGTCAGAGTACTTTTATGGTGGAAATGACAGAAGTTGCTAATATTCTGCGCAATGCCACTTCTAAAAGCCTTTTGATTCTTGACGAAATCGGGCGTGGTACCAGTACGTTTGATGGTTTGTCGATTGCTTGGGCAGTAGTAGAATATATCAGTGACATACATTTGCTTGGCGCAAAGACGTTGTTTGCCACACATTATCATGAACTGACGGAATTAGAAGGTAAGATTGATAATGTCAATAACTACTGCATCGCAGTCAAAGAAAAGGGAGATGATATCGTATTTTTAAGGAAAATTGTCAGAGGTGGAGCTGATAAAAGTTATGGGATACAGGTGGCAAAACTGGCAGGGGTACCAGATGTGGTAATTGAACGTGCCAAGGAAATCGTGGATGAACTGGTTGATGAAGATATTACGATTCGAGTCAGTGAGATTGCCGGAAAAGAAATTGCACCGAAGCAGCCAAAGAAGAAAGTAAAAAAATATGATGAAGTGGATCTGGCACAGTTTTCCTTGTTTGACACAGTGAAAGACGATGATGTACTGGAAGAATTGAAAAATATCGATGTTGGGAATTTGACACCGATTGATGCACTCAATACAATTTATCGTCTGCAGAACAAACTAAAAAACCGATGGTGATTTTGTGCCTTTATAACGGTAAGATGTCGGAGAAACATGTTGGAATGGTATGATATAAAGGGAGGTCAAGATGCCACATATTAAAGTACTGGATCAGATTACAATAGATAAAATTGCTGCAGGAGAGGTCATTGAACGTCCTGCATCTATTGTGAAAGAGTTGGTGGAAAATGCCATTGATGCCGGGGCAAGTATGGTGACGATCGAAATAGAAGAAGGCGGAGCGTCATTGATCCGTATTACAGATAACGGTTGCGGAATTGCACATGAGGATGTACGCAACGCATTTTTACGGCATTCCACAAGTAAAATTGAACATGTAGAAGATCTGATGCATATTTCCTCTCTGGGATTTCGCGGAGAGGCGCTTTCCAGTATTGCAGCAGTAACAAAGACAGAACTGGTGACAAAAACAAAAGAAGATATTCTGGGTACTCGTTATGTGATCGAAGGTGGAAAAGAGATTCTGCTAGAAGAAACAGGTGCTACAGACGGCACTGTTTTCCAGATTCGCCAGCTGTTTTATAATGTGCCGGCCCGACGGAAGTTCTTAAAAACAGCAATGACGGAAGCAGGACATGTGCAGGATCTTCTGATTCGGCTGGCACTGTCACATCCGGAAGTTGCATTTCGGTTTTTAAATCATGGACAGGAGAAACTGCGTACATCTGGAAGCGGAAAACTAAAAGAAGTGATTTACAGCATTTACGGAAGAGAAATTGCTGCAAATATTCAGGAAATTGACTTTGAACGGTCTGGAATCCAAATTACTGGATATATTGGAAATCCCGTGATTACACGTGGAAATCGAAATTTTGAAACTTTTTTTGTGAACGGACGTTATGTGAAGAGTGCTATGATTTCCAGAGCAGCAGAAGATGCGTATAAGGATTTTAAGATGCAGCATCGATTTCCGTTTTTTGTGCTTCACTTTTGCGTAGATGGTGAAAAGGTAGATGTCAATGTTCATCCGACAAAGATGGAACTGCGATTTCAAAATCAACAAGCGGTATATGATACGGTATTTGAAGGAATCCATCAAGTATTGCTTGGAGAAGAACTGATTCCTCAGGTGGAACTTCCAGAAGCAAAAGAAATCCCACTAAAAACATCAAGTATCTCGACAACAGATGCTTCCCAGAGAAAAGCAGAGTTAAGTCCGTTTTTATTAAAAGCAAAACCAGATCGAGAGAGGTCTGTTGCGGCAAGAGAACCGGAACAGTCTGTGCCAAGCGTGCAGCCAAAGGAGAAGACTGTGGATGTCCATGATGAAGATTATTTTATCCGAAAAATGCAGGAGCGGGTTCGTTCTTATCATGAACGTGCTTCTTCTGCGGAAGTAAGCAGCAAAAGTGATATTTTCCGCGGAGATACAAAGCAGCAGAATGTTCGGATTGAGCAGGCTGTTAGAGAAAAGAAAAGTTATCAGGCGGATTCTGCCAAAGAAATTCCGCCACAGCAGCTGGATTTATTTGAAGAGAAACTTTTGAAACGTGAAAAAAGGGCAGAATATAGATTGGTCGGTCAGGTGTTTGATACTTACTGGCTTGTGCAGTTTCAGGATAACCTATATATCATTGACCAACATGCTGCCCATGAGCGGGTACTGTATGAGCGTACATTGAAAGGAATGAAAACCAGAGAATTTACGTCACAGTATTTGAGCCCTCCGATGATATTGAGCCTTTCAATACAGGAAGAGGAACTGTTGAAAACACATATGGACAGTTTTACACGGATTGGGTTTGAAATTGAACATTTTGGCGGAGAAGAGTATGCGATTCGTGCCGTTCCAGATAATCTGTTTGGAATTGCAAAAAAGGAACTGTTTCTGGAGATGTTGGACGGATTGGCAGATGGTTTCCATACGTCTATGGCACCGGATTTAATTGATGAAAAAATAGCATCGATGTCTTGTAAAGCGGCAGTAAAAGGAAATAACCGTCTGTCTGCACAGGAAGTGGATACGTTAATCGGTGAATTGTTACTGTTGGAAAATCCATATCATTGTCCACACGGAAGACCGACGATCATCGCCATGTCCAAACGAGAATTGGAAAAGAAATTCAAGAGGATTGTATAAATGAAACAACCATTAATTATACTGACCGGACCTACAGCTGTAGGGAAAACGAAAGCCTCCATCGGTCTTGCAAAAGCAGTGGGGGGAGAGATTATATCAGCAGATTCTATGCAGGTTTACAAAGGGATGGATATTGGATCTGCCAAAATTCGTACAGAGGAAATGGAAGGAGTTTCGCATTATTTGGTGGATGTGCTTCGTCCGGATGAGGAATTTCATGTTGTCCGTTTTCAGGAAATGGCGAAACAGGCGATGAAAGAGATTTATCGAAAAGGAAAAATACCGATTCTTGTAGGAGGCACCGGATTTTATATTCAGGCAGTACTGTATGATATAGATTTTTCGGAAAATGATGAGGATGAAGTTTATAGGAAAGAATTAGAAGCATGCGCAGCAGAACATGGGACAAAAGTGCTTCATGACCAGCTAAAGGCAGTAGACCCGAAAGCAGCTGAAGAGATTCATGCAAACAATGTAAAAAGAGTCATCCGTGCATTGGAATATTTCCATCAGACGGGTCAGCCGATTTCTGCGCACAATGAACAGCAGCGGCAGAAGAAATCTCCATATCAGTTTGCTTATTTTGTATTGAATGATGAACGGGCACATCTGTATGAGCGCATTAATCTTCGCGTGGAGCAGATGATGGAAAACGGATTACTCGAAGAGGTAAAACAGTTACAGAACGAGGGATACAACAGAAACATGGTGTCTATGCAGGGGCTTGGGTACAAAGAAATCCTGGCATATCTGGACGGTGAATACACTCTCGATGAAGCAGTGGCTGTCATTAAACGAGATACAAGACATTTTGCGAAACGGCAAATTACATGGTTTAGGCGGGAAAAAGAAGTTATTTGGCTGAATAAGCAGCAGTTTGACTACGATGAAAATAAAATACTGGAGGAAATGCTGCGGATTTTAAAAGAAAGAGAAATACTAAAAGCGTAAAGCAGGATAAGGAGTAAAAAATGCAACAGAAGTTAAATGACATTTATAAAAGTGTCGGGATCTCAGAAGAAGTTCTGAGGGTAGGAAATCAGTTGGAACATGAGTTAAAAGAACGATTTTTACAGTTTGATGAGACGGCAGAATACAACCAGATGAAGGTGCTTCATGCCATGCAGAAAAATAGGGTCAGTGCAGAATGTTTCAATTTTGCAACCGGATATGGATACAATGACCTGGGGCGTGATACACTTGAGAAAGTGTATGCAGATACATTTCATACAGAAGCAGCATTGGTACGTCCGCAAATTACTTGTGGAACACATGCACTGGCATTAGCACTTTCTGCAAATCTCCGCCCGGGAGATGAACTTCTTTCTCCGGTCGGAAAACCATATGACACCTTGGAAGAAGTGATCGGAATCCGTCCGTCAAAGGGCTCATTGGCAGAATATGGAATCACTTATTGTCAGGTAGAACTTCTGGAAGATGGTTACTTCGACTATCCCGCTATTGAAAAGGCGATCAATGAAAAAACAAAGCTGGTAACGATTCAACGTTCCAAAGGATATCAGACGCGTCCAAGTTATTCGGTAGAAAAAATTGGCGAACTGATTACATTTATCAAAAAAATCAAGCCAGACGTTATTTGTATGGTTGATAATTGTTACGGAGAATTTGTAGAAACTCTGGAACCGAGTGATGTCGGGGCAGATATGATCGTAGGTTCTTTGATTAAAAACCCAGGGGGTGGACTTGCACCTATTGGTGGTTATGTTGCAGGAAGAGAGGATTTGATTGAAAACTGTGCATATCGATTGACTTCTCCTGGATTGGGGAAAGAAGTAGGAGCTTCACTCGGAGTGATGCAGTCATTTTATCAGGGCTTTTTTCTCGCGCCAACTGTTGTATGCAGTGCTCTGAAAGGGGCAGTATTTGCTGCAAGTCTGTATGAACGTCTGGGATATCCAGTGATTCCGAATTGTGTCGAATCTCGTCATGATATCATTCAGGCAGTGCAGTTTGGTACTCCGGAAGGGGTGATCGCGTTCTGTAAAGGAATACAGGCTGCAGCTCCGGTAGACAGTTATGTTACACCGGAACCATGGGAAATGCCAGGCTATGATAGTGATGTAATTATGGCAGCCGGTGCATTCGTACAGGGGTCTTCGATCGAACTGAGTGCAGATGGACCGATTAAACCGCCGTATGCCGTGTATTTTCAGGGAGGTCTTACTTGGCCGCATGCAAAACTAGGGATTCTGCAGTCACTACAGCAGCTTGTAGATGCAGGGGTTGTGACACGGGAACAATTACAGAACTTATAAGTATTACAGTTGCAAAAATCACATAGGAGTATCAATTATGAAGCGTATTACGGTAATCGGAGGCGGTGTAGCAGGAATGTCAGCGGCTATCTTTGCAGCAGAAGAAGGGGCAGAGGTCACGATTCTTGAGCAGAAAGATCGTGTAGGTAAAAAAATACTCTCCACTGGAAATGGACGATGCAATTTTACGAATCTGTACCAGCAGCCGGACTGCTATCATTCAGATCATCCAGAGTTCCCATGGGAGATCATCCAGCGTTTTAATGTGCAGAAGATCATCGACTTCTTCTTGAAGATGGGAATTTATTCGAAAAACCGGAATGGCTATCTGTATCCAAATTCAGATCAGGCATCTTCGGTGTTGGACGCCTTTCGCATGGAATGCAGACGGTTGCAGATTCAGATACAGACGGATACTAAATGTCTGGAAATTATTCCCGGGGCAAAGGGGTTCCGATTGCAAACTGATCAGGGGATGAGAAAGGCAGATGCTATCATACTTGCAGCGGGATCTAAAGCGGCACCCGTGACAGGTTCAGACGGCTCAGGATATCTTTTGGCCAAAAAACTGGGGCATCATCTCATTCCGGTTCTCCCGGCTCTGGTACAGCTTCGCTGCAGAGAATCGTTTTATAAAGGTCTTGCAGGTGTGCGTGTACAGGCAAAAGTATCTCTATATGCAGATGGTATCCTGAAATCAGAAGATACAGGGGAAGTGCAACTTACCAATTATGGAATTTCCGGTATTCCTGTGTTTCAGGTAAGCCGATTTGCATCCCGTGCCCTTTATGAAAAAAAAGTGGTGAAAGTAGTACTTAATTTTATGCCGGAATTCAATCATGATACGTTTTTAACATTTTTGGAAAATCGGGTTCAAACTCGTCCGGAAAAAACGCTGAATGAGTTCTTTTATGGGCTTTTTCATAAGAAATTAGCTGATTTATGGATCAAACAAAGTGGTATCAATGGAAATCGGCAGGTAAACACACTGTCCACATCTGAGGTGAAGCGGCTGACTAGATTGATTCAGAACTTTGAGACGATAGTGGAAGCAACAAACACTTATGAACAGGCGCAGATTTGTTGTGGGGGTATCGATACAAGGGAAGTAAATGTGGACACGCTGGAATCTAAGTATATTCCGGGACTACATTTTGCAGGAGAAATTTTAGATGTAGATGGTATTTGCGGAGGCTATAATATTACTTTTGCTGTTGCAAGCGGATACGTTGCAGGGAAAGGAGCTGTGAAATGCTGCGGATTAATCAAGTGAAATTGCCACCAGATCATACAGAAGGAGAACTGAAAACAGCGATCTTAAAAGCACTGCGGATTCAGGAAAAAGAACTTGTAGAGTATCGGGTTCTCAGACAATCTTTGGATGCAAGGCGGAAATCGCAAATTGTATACTCGTATACAATCGATATATCCGTCGTCCATGAAGAACGTCTTCTCAAAAAGTTGAAAAATAAAGTCCAGATTGTAAGCGATAAAAGTTATCAGATTCCGGTACATGGCACAGAAATCTTATCTCATCGTCCTGTCATTGCAGGAGCAGGACCAGCGGGGCTGTTCTGTACCTACTTGCTTGCCAAAGAAGGTTATCGGCCGATTCTTTTGGAGCGTGGAGGGGCTGTAGAAGAGCGACAACGGGACGTACAGAAATTCTGGGACACCAATGTACTGAACGCGCAGTCCAACGTTCAGTTTGGAGAAGGTGGAGCCGGCACATTTTCAGACGGAAAGTTGAATACACTGGTAAAGGATCAGTACGGAAGGAATCGTTTTGTATTGGAAACCTTTGTGAAATTTGGTGCTCCGAAGCGAATCCTGTATGAACAGAAGCCACATATCGGAACGGATATTCTAATAGAAATTGTTCGAAATATGAGGAAAGAAATACAGGCACTTGGGGGAGAAGTCCATTTTCATTCTCAGGTGACAAATCTGCAGCTTCAAGAGAATGGAACGAAACGATGCCTAAAGCAGATTGAGCTGAATGGGGATGAATTGCTTCCCGTAGAAGTTCTTGTTTTGGCGGTAGGACACAGTGCAAGAGATACCTTTCAAATGCTCGAAAAACAGAAACTTTCGATTCAGCCAAAGGCTTTTGCAGTGGGGGTACGAATTGAACATCCCCAACAGATGATCCAAAAAGCACAGTATGGCACAGAAATGGCAGACGTACTGCCACCTGCGGCCTATAAGCTGACAGAAAATCTGGAAAACGGAAGGGGAGTCTATACGTTTTGCATGTGCCCCGGAGGATATGTGGTTAATGCATCCTCTGAAGACAAGCGGCTTGCAGTGAATGGTATGAGTTACCATGACCGCGCAGGAGTAAATGCTAACAGCGCAGTGATCGTTACAGTAACTCCGGATGATTTCGCGACAGAACACCCTCTTGCAGGAGTGGAATTTCAGCGGGAGTTAGAAGAAGCAGCTTACCGGGCAGGGAACGGTTACGTACCTGTTCAATGCTTTGAGGACTTTTGTGCCAATCGTTTAACGAAAGAACTAGGAGAAATCGTGCCGCAGATGAAAGGTGAGTGGAAATTTGCAAATGTACGTAGTATTTTTCCGAAAGAACTGTCAGATTCTCTGGAACAGGGGATTCGCGCCATGGATCAAAAGATTCCCGGATTTGCACGGGCTGATGCAGTGCTTTCTGGCGTGGAGAGCCGGACATCTTCTCCAATAAGGATTGTTCGAGATGAGAGAATGGAAAGTGGAGTATCCGGCATTTACCCCTGTGGAGAAGGTGCTGGTTATGCGGGTGGCATCACTTCGGCGGCAATGGATGGAATGAAGACGGCAGAAGCGATCATACAGCGATTTTCGAATCTTTCATGAATCGTTCACAAAAAATTAAGATGACAGCCCTATACACATTTTTTAAAATATGATAAAATATACCATTGTATTATTGTGTCATATGCATAGGCAAGCATATGGGAAAAATCAAGGAACTTTATGACGAGGAACGACCTTATGAAAAGTGTGAACGGTTTGGTGCAGAAAATCTAACGGATATTGAACTTTTGGCAGTATTACTGCGTACCGGAACAAGAGGAGAGAGTGCATTGGCGCTTGCACGCAGAATTCTTCATCCCTCTATGTATCAGGAGGGGATATTAAGTATTCACAGCTGGTCTTATGAACAGCTTTTGAAGTTTAAGGGCATTGGAAAAGTGAAAGCAATTCAAATACTCTGCATTTCGGAACTGGCAAAAAGACTTGCCAAAGCAGTGGCGGGAAAAGAACTGGATTTCAGCACCCCTGCTTCGATTGCTAAATATTACATGGAAGATATGCGCCATCAGAAGCAGGAGCGGATGAAACTTCTACTGTTAAATACAAAGTCACGGCTCATAGGGGAGACCGAGATTTCAAAGGGAACTGTGAATGCTTCCATTGTATCACCACGAGAGTTGTTTATAGAGGCACTTCAGAAAAATGCCGTATCCATTATTTTGCTGCATAATCATCCGAGCGGAGATCCGGAACCAAGTAGAGAGGATGTTTTGATTACAAAAAGAGTGCAGGAAGCAGGATATATGATAGGTGTGGAACTTTTGGATCACATTGTGATCGGGGATAACCGTTATGTCAGTTTTAAAGAACAGGGATATTTATAAGCCATAGAATGGCTGTGGGGAGGAGTATCTTGTTATTTCGAAATGTCTATGGACTGGATCTGGGAACTTATGAAATAAAGGTCTATGACAAAAAGCAGGACCTTATATGGAAAGAGAAAAATGTCATCGCCATCAAAGAGCAGAAAAGTATTTTTGCTACCGGTGATGATGCGTATACGATGTACGAGAAAGCGCCGGATGACATTGAGGTTGTATTTCCAATGCAAAGCGGAGTGATTGCAAGATTTGATGATATGCAGTATCTGTTAGAAAGTCTGCTGAAAACGAAACGTACTTTTTCAAAAGGAGCAGAATATCTGGTGGCTGTGCCGACTGATGTGACAGAGGTAGAGAAGCGTGCATTTTATGATTTGGTAGTCCATTCTTCAGCACGAGCAAAGTCCGTCCGGAGTGTGGAGCGTGGGCTTGCTGATGCGATTGGAGCAGGAATTGATATCTGCAATACGAAAGGAAGCATGGTTGTCAACATGGGGGAAGGAAGTACGGAACTGTCTGTCCTTGCTTCTGGTGGAATGGTGTTAAACCGCCTGCTAAAGGTTGGTGGAGAACATTTTGATCAGGCAATTGAAAACCTGGTACGGCGTAATATGGATTTTCTGATTGGCAGGATGACCGCTGAGAGCCTGCGTAGAGAGTTTGGGATTTTTACACAGGAGACCGATGCATCTCTACCGGTTTCCGGGCGCAATCTCGTAAATGGAATTCCTCAATACAGGGAGATTCCGATTGGAATTGTAAGAGCCGCAATGAAAGAGCCACTTGATGTCTGTATCGACGCAATTCGCACGATGCTGGAACGGACGCCACCGGATGTTCAGAAGGGAATCCGAAGAAATGGTATCTGTCTGACAGGAGGACTCGCAAATTTAAAAGGTCTTTCTCTCTATCTGAAAGAAAGTACCGGTTTGCCAGTCCACTGCGTACAGAGTCCGGAACTATGTGCCGTGCGTGGGCTCCAGAAGATCGCACAGGACAAACAAGGTTATAAGAAGTTAACATATTCCATGTTAGATGAAGATTACAGGTGGTTAAGATAAATATGAAGAAGAAAAAACAGACTTCCATTTCAAATAAATATTGGTTATTGGCATTATCTTTAATCTGCGTTCTGCTGATGGCGTTGTCATTTTTTTCAGATAAAGCAGTAGGTCCGTTTCGCGTAATCGCAAATGCTACGGTAATTCCAATGCAGAAGGGGATCACTCAGATCGGAACATGGTTGGGAGATGTGAATGATGATTTTCAAACGCTGAAAGAAATTCAGAAGGAAAATAACGCACTGAAAGCCCGGATTGATGAGCTGACTGTAGAGAATAATAATCTGCAGGAAAATAAATATGAGTTGGAGCGACTGCAGGCACTATATAAATTGGATCAGAATTATGCCGAATATGAGAAAGTTGGTGCGCATGTCATTGCTAACGATTCTGGAAACTGGTTTAGCACGTTTACCATCGATAAAGGTAGTATTCATGGAATCAAAGAAGATATGAACGTGATGGCAGGAAGTGGCTTGGTGGGGATTGTAACCAAAGTTGGTCCGACATGGGCAACCGTACGTTCGATTATTGATGATTCCAGTAACATCAGTGGTATGGTTTTATCCACTTCAGACAAATGTATTGTACGTGGTGATTTGTCATTAATAAATAATGGTAAAATCCGGTTTGAACAGATGGAAAATAATGACAATGAAGTGGAGGTAGGGGATCAGATTGTAACATCCTACATCAGTGACAAATATTTACAGGGGATTTTAGTCGGTTATGTCAGTGAAATTAGTGTGGATTCTAACAATCTTACACGCTCAGGTTATATCACTCCGGTCGTAGATTTTAAGAATCTTCAGGAAGTGCTGGTGATTACAAAGACAAAAAAAGAAGCGACAACTGAAGTGCCGGCAGAAGATAAGAAAAATGAACCACAGACCAACTCTGAAAAGGAAATCAGTCAGGAAAAGCCCGCCAAAGAAGGAATGGAGTAGGAGGCATTGGTTATGAAAACGAAGAAATTGAAACGTACCATTGTGACAGCTCTTTTCATTTTGATATGTTATATGTTACAGTGTACGGTCTTTCCCAATCTGGCACTTGCATCAATTAAGCCCAATCTGATGATTGTGGTTACAGCAGCATTTGGATTTATGAGAGGTACAAAAGAGGGAATGCTGATCGGGTTTTTCTCGGGGCTGTTGATGGATATCCAGTTTGGAAGTATTTTGGGATTTTATGCATTGATCTATCTGCTTGTCGGATATGTCAACGGATTGTTTGAACAGATGTATTTTGATGAGGATATTAAGTTGCCATTGATTCTTATTGCGGCGAGTGAGTTTGTATATGGTTTGGTAATTTATGTTCTGATGTTTCTTTTACGAAGTGAATTTGATTTTTTACATTATTTGAGTCATATTATCATACCTGAGCTCATATATACTATAGTAGTGACACTTGGGTTGTATCCATTTATACTTTTTGTAAACCAAAAGTTAGAGGCAGAAGAAAAAAGGAGTGCAAGTAAGTTTGTTTAATCGAATTTGGAAACGAATCAGAGAAAATGCTTGTAATTTATTGAAGTCTAGATTGTTTGTGCTGATTCTCGTATTCTGTGTGCTGTTTGCAATATTAGTCAGTCGGTTGTTTTATCTGCAGATTGTAAAAGGCGAATATTATCTTAATAACTATGAAC
This sequence comes from Schaedlerella sp., assembly GCA_020024595.1. Taxonomy (GTDB): domain Bacteria; phylum Bacillota; class Clostridia; order Lachnospirales; family Lachnospiraceae; genus Schaedlerella. The sequence goes on along the minus strand of JAHHTO010000023.1, from coordinate 9,247 downwards.
TTCAAATCAGGAAAACACGTACGATTCCCGGTACACGTGGAAATATTTACGATAGAAACGGGAAGCTTCTCGCATATAATGATTTGGCGTATTCTGTAACTTTTGAAGATAATATTACCGGGGGAAACCGGAATAAAAAGCTAAATCAGATTCTGGAGCAGGTTATTCAAATTGTAGAATCTCACGGCGACTCGATCATCAACAGCTTTGGGATTGTACTGGATTCAGCGGGTAATTATCAATTTACACAGACAAACGAAACGTTGTTTCTCAGGTTTGTTGCGGATGTCTATGGAAAAGCTTACGTGGATGATCTTAGTAAAGAGCAAAAAGAATCCACGCCGGATGAACTCATACATTATCTTTGCAGTGATGAAGTGTACGGGTATGGGATTGATGATAAAAATTTGGACAAAGAATATGTATTAAAACTGGTTAATATGCGTTATGCAATCAATCTGAATAGTTTCCAGAAGTATATTCCGACGGTGCTCGCATCAGATGTCAGTGATGAAACTGCGGCAGCTATTATGGAGAATTTGGACAAGCTGGAAGGTGTGGATATTACAGAAGAGTCACTCAGACGATATACGGATAGCAAGTATTTCGCCTCTATCCTGGGTTATACAGGAAAGATTTCCCAAGAAGAATATGATGCACTTGATAAAGACAGAAAGAAGAAATATAGTCTTTCTGATATCGTTGGAAAGTCTGGTCTTGAACAGACTCTTGACAGTGTTCTACAGGGAGAGAAGGGGGAGATGACCTTCTATGTAGATAGTGTTGGAAAGGTGACAGATACAGTCAGTTACAAGGAGCAAGGAGCCGGAAACGATGTCTATTTGACAATTGATAAAGATTTGCAAGAAAGGACCTATCAGATTATTGAAGAAAAGCTTGCAGGTATTATTTTGAGTAAACTTCGTAATGTGATGAATTATGATCCGAGTGTAACGTCAGACACAATGGAAATCATTATCCCGGTAGACGATGCATACCATGCTTTTATTGCAAATGAAATCATTGATGAAGTCCATTTTAGAAGTGATGAGGCAGGTCCTGTAGAAAAAGAAGTTTATCACACTTTTACGGAGCGTAAGAAAAGTGCGATAGAAGAAATCCTCGCGGAACTAAGTGGAACAACTGCGTATAGGGATTTGTCGGATGAAATGAAAGCGTATCAGGATTATATTTCTATTAATCTACTTCAGAAGAATACAGGGATTCTGATTTCGGAGGAAATTGATACTTCGGATGAGGTATACAAGCAGTGGACAAAAGATGAGACCATTAGTCTTAATCAGTTTTTAAATTATGCAATTTCAAAAAATTGGGTGGATACTTCTTTGTTGGGAAAATATATTTCTTCTGAAAAATATTCAGATGCTGCGGAAGTATATCAAGCAATTTTGAAATATTTAGAAGAATATTTACGTTCAGATATGAATTTCGACAAACTTCTCTATAAGTATCTTATAAAATCAGGAGTGGTGACCGGAACGCAAATTTGTGCGATCACATATGAACAAGGGATTCTGCAGATGGATGAAGGATTGTACAATGGGTTGCGAGATGGAAGTGTAGATTCTTATGAATGGTTGAGAAGTAAGATTTCAAGCTTGGAGATTACACCCGGGCAGCTTGCTTTGGAACCATGTACCGGATCGGCGGTAGTCAGTGATCCGAATACCGGAGAAGTGCTTGCCTGTGTATCGTATCCAGGATATGATAATAACCGACTATCCAATACGATGGATTCGGATTATTATAATCAGCTTGTTACTGGATTGTCACGTCCATTCTACAACAATGCAACACAAGAAAAAACTGCTCCAGGTTCTACATTTAAGATGATCACTTCTGCAGCAGCATTGACAGAGGGAGTGATCGATCGTAATACGCAGTTGTTTTGTAGTGGAGAATTTGACAAGGTTACACCAAGTCCGCGATGCTGGTCTTATCCGAGTGGGCACGGGTCTCTGAATGTAGTATCTGCACTGAGAGATTCCTGTAACGTTTTCTATTATGACATCGGATACCAGTTCAGTCTTGATAAAGATGGAAGCTATAATAGTGACCAAGGAATTCAGAGGCTTAGAAAATATACAGAAATGTTCGGTTTAGATCGCAAGAGCGGGATCGAGATTCCGGAATCTGAACCTGAAATTTCTGATAACTATGCAGTGGAGTCAGCAATCGGTCAGGGTACAGCCAACTACACGGTCAGCCAATTAAATCGTTATGTGTCTACTGTTGCAAATAAAGGTACGCTTTATAAACTGACCCTGATTGATAAAACAACAGATCATAATGGGCAGGTTATTAAAAAGAGGGAACCGGTGGTAGAGGATACGCTGAATGCGATTTCTGATGAAACATGGAGTCTGCTTCATCAGGGAATGGTAGAAATGATTCAGAATACTCCCAATTTTACTGGTACCGGTGTAGATGTGGCAGGAAAGACAGGAACTGCACAGCAAAGTGAACTTCATCCAGACCATGGATTGTTTGTTGGCTTTGCACCTGTGGAAAATCCTGAAATTGCTCTCTCAGTTCGTATTAAAAACGGATATACCTCTGCTTATGCGGCAGAGATTGGAAGAGACATCATCAGGGCAAAATATCAGCAGGATCAGATGACAGAGATTGTAACAGGTTCCGCGGCAGAACTTGGAAATGCAATTTCCGATTAAAAAGGAAGTGAGAGAGGATGGACAGATATGTTACACTGAAAAGTAACCGTTATGGGTTGGGGATTCATATGGATGAAGAAGTTCCTTTTGATATACTTATGAAAAGCATGGAAGAAACATTCCGAAAAACTGCAAAATTTTTTCAGAATGTGCAGATGGCAGTGCAATTTTCTGGTCGTCATCTAAACTTTACAGAAGAACAAAAAGTACTGGATTTAATCGCAGAAACGACAGATATTGATGTTGTATGTATCATCGACAATGATGCATCCAGTGAAATGGCATACAAAAGTATTGTAGAACAGACGCTGTCCAATGTTTATAAACGGGAGGGGCAGTTCTACAAAGGTACTCTCAGTAAAAAGCAAGTAGTAGAATCCGATACAAGCATTGTGATACTAGGTGATGTAGAATTGGGGGCAACCGTTGCAGCAAAAGGGAATATTATCATAATCGGAGAACTCCAAGGATCCGCTTTTGCAGGAGCATCAGGAGATAGAAATGCTTATGTTGTGGCACTCTCTATGAAACCACAGGTACTTCGTATCGGTGATGTGGAAGCCAGGCGTCAGGTGATTTATCAGGAGAGTCTGGCAATCAAGAGTCCACAAATAGCGACTATTGACGGAAATCGGATTTATTTGGATCCACTTGCAGATTGGTCAAATGAATAGGAAGTTTCAGGAGGAAAGACAGAAAATGGGAGAAGTAATTGTCATTACATCAGGAAAAGGCGGGGTCGGTAAAACGACAACGACAGCAAATATAGGAATCGGACTGGCACATGCAGAAAAAAAGGTTGTCGTAATTGACACAGATCTTGGGCTACGGAATTTGGATGTAGTTCTTGGACTGGAGAATCGTATTGTTTATAATCTGGTGGATGTGATTGATGGAAACTGCCGGGTTAAGCAGGCATTGATCAGAGACAAACGTTATCCTGAACTGTACCTGCTTCCTTCCGCGCAGACAAAAGATAAAACTGCCGTTTCTCCTGAACAGATGAAGAAGCTGGTAGAAGAGTTAAAAAATGAATTTGACTATATACTTCTGGATTGTCCTGCGGGTATCGAGCAGGGATTCCAGAATGCCGTTGCAGGTGCTGATCGGGCGATTATTGTCACTACACCGGAAGTATCTGCAATCCGTGATGCGGACAGAATTATCGGGTTATTAGAAACAGAAGGAATCCGACAGAATGATTTGATTATCAATCGACTTCGGATTGATATGGTACGCCGCGGTGATATGATGTCTGTAGAAGACGTGACAGAGATTCTTGCTGTCAATCTTCTAGGGGTGATCCCAGATGACGAACAAGTTGTGATCGCAACAAATCAGGGAGAACCGATTATCGGAAGCGATAGTTTGTCTGGCCGGGCATATGAGAATATCTGCCGTCGGCTTATCGGGGAGGAAATTCCGATTCCGGATTTTAAACATTCTGATAGACTGCTTGAACGTTTTAAGCAACTTTTCAAGATGAATTAGGAGGAATCAGAAATGAGTGTACCTTCTGTTCAAATTGCCAAAGAACGTCTTCAGAGTCTGCTTACTGCAGACAGGATAAAATGTACACCCGATATGGCAGAAAAGCTGTCTTCCGATATTTATCATACGATGTCTAAATATATGGAACTAAGACCTGAATGTATTGATATTCAGATCACACGGTCGGAGATACATATAAAATATACAGGAGAAAAGGATTGAAATCTTTAATACAGAAGTATAAATGTTATGTTCAGAAATTAAAACAGCATTATCAGCTCAAAGATTACCGGATTAGTCTGGTACTGCTCGTGACAGTACTTTCGATCATCGGTGTTTTTGTTGTAGGAAGTGCACAGGAAGATTACCAATTCAGACAGCTTCAAGGAGTTGTTCTGGGATTGATTGCAATGGTGGTAGTATCTCTGATTGATTATAACTGGGTACTGAAGTTCTATTGGCTGATGTATGGTATCAACATTCTGATGCTAATTGCAGTACTGCTTTTTGGAGAAAATGTAAACGGTGCAACCAGATGGTTGAATCTCGGTTTCATACAATTTCAGCCTTCTGATTTAACAAAGCTGATTGTTATTTTATTTTTTGCCCGTTTCTTATCGGACAGAGAAGAGGAAATCAGCAAGCGTAAAACAATCATTCAAGCAATTGCCCTGATGATACCGTCTCTACTTTTGATTTTTAAACAGCCGAATCTTTCCAATACGATCTGTCTTGCACTTCTATTTTGTGTTTTGATGTACACGGCAGGACTGAATTATAAATTTATTGGCACGGTTCTTGCAATCGGAGTGCCAACAGGTTTAATTTTATTTTTTATCGTGATACAGCCAAATCAGCCGCTGATCGAAGAATATCAGCAGACCAGAATTCTTGCATGGTTATATCCGGAAGAATATGAATCAGAAGAAGCATACCAACAGTTAAATTCAATTATGGCAATTGGATCCGGGCAGCTTACGGGGAAAGGATATGACAGTGATTCTACGGTTTCTGTAAAAAACGGAAACTTTATCTCTGAACCACAGACAGATTTTATTTTTGCAATTGTCGGAGAAGAATTGGGATTTGTGGGTTGTTGTGTTGTTATAATTTTGATATTATTAATAGTAATAGACTGTATATTAATCGGTATGAAAGCCAGAGATACACCGGGCAGGATGATTTGTTCCGGAGTTGCCGGTTTGATCGGAATTCAGAGTTTTATCAATATAGGTGTGGCAACCATGACTCTTCCAAACACAGGGATATCTCTGCCGTTTGTAAGTTATGGGCTGACGTCTATTGTATGTCTTTACATCGGAATCGGATTTGTTTTAAATGTGGGGCTTCAACCGAACAAATATCAATAGAGGAGAGTAACTGTTTATGAACATAGGATTAATTGCGCACGATGCGAAAAAGAAACTGATGCAGAATTTCTGTATTGCGTACAGAGGGATTCTTAGCAGACATCATCTCTTTGCGACAGAGACAACGGGTATGCTTGTGGAGTCTGTGACAAACTTAAGTATTCACAAATATCTGCCGGGGCATTTGGGAGGAAAACAAATGCTGGGAGCTCAGATTGAGCATAATGATATGGACTTACTTATTTTCTTCCGTGACCCATTGACTTCGCGTTCTCACGAACCGGATGTAAATGATATCGTGAAGCTTTGTGATATGTATAATATCCCGATGGCAACCAACATTGCAACGGCAGAGGCATTGATACTTGCATTGGACAGAGGAGATTTGGATTGGCGTGAAATGTATAAATAGATTAAAAAGGGCAATAAGCATCATCTGTATCTTGGGAAGTGTATGTGTATTGATGACAGGCTGTGAGGCGGAAGGAATACCAATTTCCTATGCATCAATTTATGAAAATACAGCCTATAATCAAGAGTTATACCGTGGAGAACTGTTTTCCGAAAATCTCTGCGTGACTTCTCAGAATATAGAACTTCCAGGATATATTAGTGAACCGTCATTTCATGCAGCTGGGCTATTTGATTTGACTCAGCAGAGGGTACTTTATGCAGACCACATTCATGACAGACTTTATCCGGCAAGTACAACGAAGATATTAACTGCATATATTGCGTTTAAATACGCAAATATGGATGATATCGTGACGATCAGTGAGAATGCCACAATCTTCGAGGCAGATGCGTCTCGTTGCTGGCTGCAACCTGGAGATCAAGTCTCTCTCTACGATCTGGTTTGTGGTCTGACGCTTGCATCAGGCAATGATGCAGGAGTTGCAATTGCAGAACATATTTCTGGAAGCGTAGAAGCTTTTGCAGAGAAAATGAATGAAGAAGCGCAGGCATTGGGAGCAACCAATAGTCATTTTATAAACCCTCATGGGCTTCATGATGATAATCATTATACCACAGCATATGATCTATATTTGATTTTTAATGCAGCTGTTCAGGAACCGCGCTATGTAGATATTCTTTCAATGAAGAATTATACAGGAACGATTACCGGTGCTGATGGAAGTGTACGCCATCCGGAATGGGCAGCAACGAATTATTATTCGGCAGGTGTAATAGCTCCACCGGAGGGAATTCGTGTTCTGGGGGGGAAAACAGGAACAACGGATCAGGCTGGAAACTGTGTCATACTCTACGATGAGAATCTTGCTGGAAATCCTTATATATCAGTTATCATGGGAGCAGCAGATAAGACGATATTATATGATAAGATGTCCCAGCTTCTTGCGGCAGGAGTACAATAATTGTGCAAGATAATATCCGCTATTTTCCATAAATACCAAAACCGCTGTAATCCGATTTTTTCAGATTTACAGCGGTTTTTTATCCAAAATCTAATGAATTTTTCAGAATGTTTAATCAGACATACTGTTAATTCTACCGTAAAGACTGATTAGATATAATCCACATAATCCTACGATTGTATAGATAATTCTGGAAAGCCAGCTTAAATTTCCGAAAATAAATGCCACCAGATCAAAACGGAAAATTCCAACCAAAAGCCAATTAATTGCTCCAATAATGACAATTGTCAGAGCTGTGTTGTCAAACCACTTCATGTTATTTCCTCCTTTTTATTCACGGGTAACATGCATTGTTACTTCGATGCTTTTATTGTTGACATAAAAACTGGAAATATACATATAAAAATGTTATACTTATCTCGTTATTGAAAAAAACCGGAGGTAGATGATTTTGGCGCGCCGTGAAAAAAGGGTAAAAGGAGATAAAAAAACAGTTAATATCAGACGGTACAAGACAAAGCGTGAGATGAATATCGGAATTTTGATATTTGCTGTTGTATTTATTTATCTGATCATTACAATTTTTACATATGCAACTTCAAAGAGGATTTCTGTATATGAGGTACGAAAAGGAAGTATTGTAAAAGATTATTCCTATACCGGACTTGTTTTGCGGCAAGAGACTCTTGTGAATGCAGAGAGTGACGGATATATCAACTATTATCAAAATGAAAACAGTAAAGTCAAAGCAGGAAGCAGAATTTATACAATTTCTGCAGAGAAACTTCAGGCTGCGGAACAGATAGAAACGACGGAAGTTTCTTTAGGCCCAGAAGTTCAGAAGAATCTAACTCTTAAAGTTCAGAATTTTAACGAAAATTTTAGTCCGGAGAAGTTTGTTTCTGTATATTCTCTGAAAAATGAATATAATAATACACTGCAAAATGCGACCAATCAATCGAGACATATTCAGTTAGATACACTAATCGCAGAAAATGGGATAGACGCAACAGCCTATACTAGTCCTAGAGATGGTATCATGGTTTTGACATATGATGGATATGAAGGTCTGACAGAGGAAAATTTAAAAGCTTCGGATTTTGACAGAAGCAGTTATGAATCCATTCGTATGTCAGATCAAATGGAAGTTCAAGCAGGAGCACCTGCATATAAACTAATAACAGACGAAAAATGGGATGTTTATGTTGAGCTGGATAAAAATACAGCGAAAGAACTGTCAGATACGACAACTGTAAAAGTTCGGATTGATAAGGACAATGAAACCGTTCGTGCCGATTTTTCAATCTTAAAAAAAGAAGGACATTATTATGGTCATCTGAAATTTGGTGATTCTATGATTCGCTATTGTGAAGAACGTTATCTGAATATTGAATTAATCTTGGAAGACCAAAGTGGTTTGAAAATCCCCAAAAGCGCTGTGATAGAAAAGTCTTTTTACATCGTTCCTGAAGAGTATCTGACAACCAGTGGCTCTAGCAACGCACAAGGAGTAATGGTAAAAAAAGGAAATGGGGTGAAATATGTTCCTGTAGATGTATACGATAGTGCAGAAGATGGCTATGTGTATTTGAATCCAGAAGTATTTGACAGGCAAGATCAGCTCGTAAAACCAGAGAGCGGAGATATATATTCTTTGAAGGAAGAACGTAAGGTAAAAGGGGTTTATAATATTAATCGAGGATATGCCTTATTTAAAAAAGTTGACATTCTCTGCGAGAATGATGATTACTATATTGTGCAGGAAGGTTCATCCTATGGACTTTCTAATTATGATCATATTGTACAGGATGGTACAACTGTAAAAGAAGAGGAAATTGTATTTCAATAAAAGAAGTGCAGATTATGTGATCCAATGTTTTTGTATTGAAAGGAATGAACAGACATGATAAAACAAAGACTGGAAGAAGTAGAGAAACAGATTCAAAAAGCCTGTGATAAAGCCGGGAGAAAACGGGATGATGTTACACTGATCGCAGTCAGTAAAACAAAACCTGTAGAGGTATTACAAGAAGCTTATGATGCTGGAATCCGTACTTTCGGTGAAAATAAAGTCCAGGAACTTGTAGAGAAGTATGAGATTCTTCCAAAGGATATTCACTGGCATTTTATCGGGCATTTGCAGACGAACAAAGTAAAATATATAATAGATAAAGTAGACTGCATTCATTCTGTTGATTCGATTAAATTGGCCGAAGTGATTGAAAAAGAAGCTGCAAAAAAAGATTGCCTGGTCAATATCTTAATAGAAGTAAATGTTGCAAAAGAGGAAAGTAAATTTGGAGTGTCTATTGAAGAA
>JAHHTO010000227.1 GCA_020024595.1 Schaedlerella sp. | reverse complement strand
TTTCCATATCATTCGTTTCTTCCACATCAAATGCATAGAGCATCACATCATTTGTTTGATTTACTTGCAGAAAGGTTTCTGCTCCCATAACAAATTCATCTGCTCCATAATAGCGATAACTCAAAGTGCCCGGTACTGTTACCACTGCTGCCACGGTAAAAACTTCATCATGATAAGTCAATGGACGTATGTCCCATTCCCTTGATCCTGCTTCCGCTTCACTCTGATAAACCGTTCCCGTCTCTACATCATAGATTTCCCACTCTGTTACATAACGAAGCGTCACCGTATCACCAACCTTAGCCCAATGAGAGTCTGGCTCAAGCAAACCATAATCACTTTCACTATACACTGCAGCTACTGTTCGGCTATCTGGATCATTCAGACTACTAATATCACCATCATAAACTTTCAGACGAGATAATATATACGGTTCCATGCCATAGGTTTGAACTCTGTTCAGGATCCGGCCATCCTGTGTATGCGGCTGATTTTTAATATAATCTTCTATCGATTCTTCTGGATCCCCCCAGCCTTTCATCGTGTGACGAATCCATTTTTCCGGTGAAAACTCGGATACATTTCCAGTCTGTCCGTAAATTCGTCCTCCGTCTGTAATACCACCATGTGCTTTCATATCTTCAATAATCCGAGGTTCTACAGCACCATCCCCTTCTCTCCAGCTATTCACATTATTATGAAAATAAGCCCCATCTGCCAGAATAAAATCACTGACAGCTTTATCATCCATATATTTATCCATATCAAAACCATTTGTAAATAGAACCGTCATTTGTAATAATACAACTGCCAGCATAAGAGAAAGAATCGTTACAAACGTTTTTCCCTTGCTTCTTCCCATATTGATCACTGCCATATGATTAATAGAAAGAGTTTCCTTCCCCTTTTTATGCTTCTTTTTCATACTTCCAGATTCCGTATAACGAACTGCCTCTACCGGCGAAATCTTTGCTGCCAGCCTTGCCGGTCTGACACAGGAAATAAAAACAGTAAAAACAGTAAATATGGCAGCACCAATGAAGATAAGGGGTGAAGTGGAAACTGTCTCTTGATCTAAATTATTTAAACTTCTCATAATTACAGGGTTTAACTTTGCTCCTATAACCCAGCCTACAATACATCCGATTGGACTCCCCAAAATACAAAGTAACATAGCCTGACGATGTATCATGAATTTAATCTGTTTTCCTGTTGCACCTATTGTTTTAAGGAGACCAAAAAAACGTACATCATTGACTACTGAAATCCGAAATACATTATATATAATCAGATATCCTGTAAATATAATGAGAATAAGCAACACGATCACTCCTATTACTGCCATTGGATCTGCTTTTTCCGAGAATTGTGCAGCTGTATATCCCCAGTTTACACCTGTATTAATATAGGTATCCGTTTGTCCGGGATTCTTACTTTGATAACCATGATCTTCTAATATCGTATTTAAATTTTCTTCAATATGTCGGTCATTGGAAAACATGATCTCAAGCTGCCAGCTCCCGATATTTTTATCTTTACATGGCATCTCAATGTCCATATCACTCAATATCTCATTTACCTGTGATTCGGAGATCAATACCATATTAGAAATAGTTACCGGATCTTTCTCCCACCACCCACATAGAACGAATTCATGATTTACCTGCTTCCCTTCCACTTCTATAGGTAGTATAAATTTCTCTCCAATTTTAGGCTCCACTCCCAAAAGTTTTAAGACTTCCAGATCTGTGGCCGCCTCATTGGTTCCTTCTTTCGGTAATCTGCCTTTTATCGGATCCAGCCACATCCATTTTGCACTGTTTGCATCATTCCAACAAACTTCCACCTGATTTTTACGCAACAACTCTCCTGTTCCAATTCCTGCAACTCTGCGGACACCATATTCATGAATTAAAGGGTCTTCTTTCAACTCCTGATACTGTTCTTTTGTCAAATTTTTCAATGAACCATGCGCATATCCACCTACCTGGCGGAAATTAGACTGTTGAAATGCCTCATTCATAGAAAAACCTACTGTAAAGAGTGTCGTAAATAATACTGTAGTAAGTATGATTGCAAGTACTGCTAGCAGGTTTCGCATCCGAGATGCTTTAAAACTTTTATCTGCCAGATGACGAATACATTTTTTATTATTTACTTTTAACATTAATATCACCCCCTGATCACAATTCGTCCGTCTTCAATACGAACAATTCGATCAGCCATCTGAGCAATTTCTTCATTATGCGTGATCATAACAATAGTCTGTGAAAAGCGTTCGCTTGTCACTTTTAAAAGACTTAATACATCCTGGCTTGTTTTACTATCCAGATTTCCTGTAGGTTCATCCGCTAAAATAATAGCCGGCTTCGATGCCAGAGCACGTGCGATGGCTACTCTCTGCTGCTGACCACCTGAAAGATTATTGGGAAGACTATCAAGTTTCTTTTCAAGTCCCAACATTTCAATAACATCTTTTACATATTCTTTATCTATCTGCCTGCCATCCAGCTGCACAGGAAGCGCAATGTTTTCCATTACATTTAACACAGGTACCAGATTATAATTTTGAAATACAAATCCAATCTTACGACGTCGAAAAATTGTCAGTGCCTCATCCTTTAATGTATTTAACTCTCGACCATCTACAGCAACGATACCACTTGTGGGTCTATCCAATCCGCCAAGCATATGAAGCAGTGTAGATTTTCCTGACCCGGAAGTTCCTACAATCGCAACAAACTCTCCTTTTTCTACACTAAGATCTACTCCATCTAAAGCATGTACTACCGCTTCGCCTTTTCCATAAATTTTTTTCAGATTTTGTGTCTGTAATATACTCATATCTATTCCCTCCAAAAAAAATCTGCGTTTAGAAAACATTTTCTTTTCTATACACAGATTTTATCAAAGAAATCTTTCCAGAATCTTTCATACAGCTATTTAATTCTTACAGTTTAGAAAGAATTTGCCTGTTTGGGAATAAAAGCAGAAAAAACAGATCCTTTTCCCTCTTTAGAAGTTACTTTAATATAGCCTCCCTGCTTTTTTAAAATCTCTCTAGTCAAATAAAGACCTATCCCTACCCCTTCTC
>JAHHTO010000226.1 GCA_020024595.1 Schaedlerella sp. | reverse complement strand
GATATAGAATCCATTATCATACCGGATTATATTTGCCCAATACAGTTTTGTTCAGTAAAGAGGATATTAAAATTACAGTTTCCATGGCAAAGGATGCTTTGGATTATATTTTAAGCATGATTGTCTTGAAAAATCCGGTAATTGAGAAATATAAAAAGGCGAAAGCAGTCTTTTTAGGAATGAAAATGATTTTGGAGAATAAACAGCCATCTAAAATCAACAAAGACGATGCAAAAACAGCGGTAGATGTGCTGGAAGAAATCACGAATATGACTGCTCAGACGGATGCAGAAAAAGAACAGAATGCTCGATGTGCGTTCATCTGTAAGATGGTGATTGATGGGTTTGGCGGAGAATATGATGAGTAAATGGGAAGAAAAAAGATTAGGTGATGTAGCACCTTTTAAATATGGAAAAGCATTAACTGCTGAAAAGAGAATTGCTGGTCAATATAATGTTTATTCTTCTGCAGGTGTTTGTGGCTATTCGGATGATACACTTGCAGAAAATGGTATTATTATTGGACGTAAAGGGTCTGTGGGCACAGTGCATTACAGTGCGAACCCATTCTATTGTATTGATACTGCATTTTACATAGACAATATTCATCGTGATAGTAATATGAAGTTTTTGTATTACTATCTACAACTCTTACATCTTGAAAAGTATAATAACGATGCTGCTGTGCCAGGATTAAACCGAAATTTAGCTGAAAAACTTAAAATTACCATACCAGACCTACCAACTCAAACCCGTATTGCAGATATTCTCTCGGCTTACGATTACCTAATTGAGAATAACAACCGGCGCATTGCACTTTTGGAAAAGACTGCGCAGGAGCTGTACAAAGAGTGGTTTGTCCGTTTTCGTTTCCCGGGACATGAAAACACCAAGTTTGAAAATGGTTTGCCAGCTGGGTGGAAACGGGAAAAAATTAGTGAGTATTACAACACTTGTTCTGGTGGTACACCCAGTCGTTCAAAAACTGAGTATTTTGAAAATGGTGTGTATTCGTGGGTGAAAACAGGCGAAATAAAAGATGGGATTGTTATTGAAACCGAGGAACATATAACAGAAGAAGCTCTCAAAAAATCTTCTGCTAAACCGCTTCCGCAAAATGCGGTAGCAATGGCTATGTATGGGGTAAATATCGGCATGCTGTCATATTTTGATGGAGTAATGACTTGCAATCAGGCTTGCTGTGTATTTTCAGACAAGAGGAGATTTTCGAGCAAGCACTATTTATTCCAATATTTAATGTCTATACGGGAATATTTGCTACTAATTTCTTTTGGAGCTGCACAGCAAAATTTAAGTCAAGATTTGATAAAAAAAGTGAAAATCATAATGCCTACAGATGACTTAATTCACGAATTTGAAGCAAGAGTTGACGACATCTATGCATCCATTAGAAGTTTGATGTACAAAAACAAAAATCTCACCAAGCAGCGTGATCTGCTACTCCCCCGTCTGATGAGCGGTAAACTGGAGGTGTAAAAATGGAATTTATAGATGCTAAAAAAGCTAAAACATTGAAAGATATTGAAGATACTGTCCAGAAAATCAATGAAATACAGAAGCAGATTGACCATCCAGATCGAGACGGAATGATTGAAGCATTAAGAGATGCAAAAATTACGGCTCCAATTGAAGTTTCAACTGCTGAAATTGCACAAGGCGATACGATACCAACACCGTGGCAGAATTTTTCAATTGCTGATTTACATCGAAAACTATTTCAGTATAGGCAAGCGTTAATTGCACACGGTGTAGCAATAATTGGTAAAGAAGCGTTTGAAGAGTATCTGAAAGGTAAAGAAAATAAAAAATAACAAAGCGGAGGTGGGAGGAGATGCCAGCGGAAAAGGCATTTGTATTTGATACAAATTTTATTATTCAAAACCATGACTTGGCAGAAGTCGTGAAGAAATTGCATGATACGGGATTTGTTGTATATGTAACTCAGGTGGCCGTTTCAGAACGTATCGCTCAAGAATGTATCAAGCAAAAAGGAAAATATGAGAAGTTAACAGCTTTGCAAAAAGATGTGGCTGATTTTGCATCAATCAAAGTTACTAAATCATACGAGAAGATTGAGAAACTTTATCATGTGGGGATGCAGAAAAAATATGATGAATTATTTGGCGATCATGTTATTCCATTAAGTACAGATGCGGCTATGTTCCAAAGAGTTTTGGATCGATCTTATATGAAAACACCTCCGTTCATTCAGGGAGAAACAGATAAAGGCTTCAAAGACAGCCTGATGTGGCTGTCAATTTTGGATTATTTCAAGTCGAACGGAGAAGATGAAGTGGTATTCGTTTCGGATGATAGGGGATTTAAGGAAAGTAAAGAATTCCTGTGTGACGAATTTGCACAGGAAACAGGCAAGAAGATAAGTATTAACAATAATGCTTACTATAGAACTATTACAGAAGTCGTACCAGAATCTCCGAAGAAAGTACTCGAAAAAGAAGTTTCTGTGCCTGACAAGGAAATGTTAAGACGGCAAATTAAAGAAATATTCGACCAGCTGTGCGTAGTCGAAATGGAGAATTATTATGGAGAAACCTATTGGGAAAAAACGTTCAAAACTTCAGTTCTATTTGACGGTGAGTATATGGCGACAGTGTTTGAACGAAGTGAGGATGTTGTTAAACAACATATGTTTGAGCAGCAATTGCCTGCATCGCTTTTGCTGAACGTAGATGGCCGTATTCAAGATGGAGAGTCACAAATACCTATGAACTTAATTGATCAGGCAATTGGTCTATACACGGATATTCAAGAAATGTACCCGAGTTATCTTCCTCAGTTTTATTCTGCTGTTGCAGCAACACTAAACCAGAATTTTGAGAGATTTGTGTGCGTAGATGATGAACTGCCTTTCTAAGTAGTCCAATAAGTAGGAGAAATGGTTGGAATGCGGTTTTAGGAGGAAATTATGTTTGCAGCGAGTACATATGAAGAAATTGAGCAGATTGAAAAGAATGTTGAAAACAGGGAAATCGTTGTTTTCCTTTTTGCTCGTTCTACTGAAACGGACATACTTAAAGAATTTGAATATATTCACTATAATTCCGCTAAATACTGCTC
>JAHHTO010000225.1 GCA_020024595.1 Schaedlerella sp. | reverse complement strand
ACTTTGTAGTTTATAGTTTTTATAATAGCCAAAACAGTGGATTCCTGTTTGGATTTTTTTATTGAAAATCCCTTATGACTTAGTGTTGTAAGAAAATAAATCTTCCAAATATTTGTAAAAGTACAAATAAAATTGATTAATTGACTTCATGTAGAAGAATATTTTTTTATGAGGGTATTCGATATATCCCTTTTATTCCTTTGAAAGACAATCGATATAGCCAGAATGTTAGTTTTCTCCTTGAATAAATCTTGATGTTTCACATGAAACACTGCTAATTTTTGTGGCGTTTCACTTCAAAGACGGGGATATTTTATATTTGTCTGTATTTTGTACAATATTCAATTTCTATTTGAAGCAAATTGTGGAAGGAAGACTAATCCAATTCTTACACCTGTTTTCTGATGGATTACACCTTATTATATATAGCAGTAATGCAATAATGTGGATTAAAAATTAGAAAGTGATTCTATGATGCATAATCATGTGAAGTGTGCGAAATGTGAGAAGGTTGGGTGGTTAGGCTGGTTTTATGTATTAATGAATAAAAAAAGAGGAAAAGAACATTTTCATTATATGAAAATAATTTCCTATTTTTGTAGCAAATTGATACAAATAGGTAAAAACAGGTAATGATAAGACAGGAAAAATTAGCTGTGCTGTTTGATTTTGATGGAGTGGTGGTAGATACAGAGAGCCAATATACCGAATTTTGGAACAAAATTGGTAAGCAATACTTCCCAAATCAAATAGATTTTGGGAAAGTAATCAAAGGACAGACACTAACTCAAATTTACAAAACCTATTTCGAAGGAATGGTTGAAGCACAGCAAAGGATCACTCAAGCACTCCGGTCTTTTGAAAAAGACATGAGTTTTGACTACATACCAGGTGTAGACATCTTCATGGATGAACTTCGAAAGCATGGAGTGAAGATTGCGATTGTAACCAGTTCAGACGAGCAGAAAATGCAGCGCGCTTTTTGGGCTCATCCGGAATTGGAGGAGAAGGTAGATTGTATTGTGACTGCCGATCAGGTTCATCATTCAAAGCCGCATCCGGAATGCTTTTTAAAGGCAGCCGAGTTGTTGAAAGTTCCAGTGAAGAACTGTGTGGTTTTTGAAGATTCTTTAAATGGATTAGAAGCTGGCATACGCTCGGGTATGAAAGTGGTAGGACTTTCTACGACGAATCCGGCTGAAATTATTCGCGAGAAATGTCATTTGATAATTGCTGACTTTCGAGGTGTAAAGATTGATATAATGCAAGTTTTGCAAGGATAAAAATAACAAAGTGATTGTATTGTGGCCTATTTTGTTTTTTTTGTCACAACTTTTCTTGACTAAAGTCTTGAAAAGCTTGGTATTATCTGCAAAAAAACAGTATAAATATTATTTTAGTTAAACAATATTATATATATTTGCCGCCGTACAAATACTAAAATGGAAAACATTATTGAAAATTCTTGTTTTTATGTTTCTTCTTTGGCCGATTCTAGGCGAATGATAAAGCAACCGCTCGTTCTCATTTGAAAGAGATGAGGACGGGATTTCTATGCTCATTTTTTATTCTGATTATTAATCAAACTTTAAATAATTTATGCTATGACTAAATTGATTGCATGCTTATGTATGCTTGCATTTACGGTAGTAGGCCAATTGCAGGCGCAGGTAAAAACAACGTTGAGTGCCCAGATTTATGGGTATCAAGGGGATATGGTGTACTTTGATTGTGCACAGTCTCCATTGATTAGCCAGGAGTTTCATACAAATCCAGGTGAAGAACATCTCTTCTCATTTGATACAAAGAAACTGGTTTGTATGATCATTAATGGCAAGGCAAAAGTTTTATTGGAACCAGGTGATAGCCTTCATGTTAATGTTCAGTATGAAGGTAACAAGGTTCGTTCTCTTGAGTTCTCGGGTACTCCATCCGCAGTAGCTCACAATCAGATTCTTAATAATATAGGTAAGCTGAAAGCTCAAATGCGTTACAAGCAGCAGCTTTTAGGTTGTGCAGTTTTGGACATCAAGCCAGCAAAGCGTATCGCTGATTCAAAAATCTTGCTTGATAAGGTAAAAGCAATGGTTAGCGATCCTCAGAAGAAAGTTTCTCCTGCTGTAGCAAACTATCTGCTCGCTGAAATTGAGTCAGAAGCATGCATGTCATATATGGAATACCCTCTTATGTATTCTGAAATTCGCAAGACACCAATGGAAAAATTAGGTATCGGCGATTATTGGAAGATTATGGACGGTTATACCATGCGTACAGATGATGCATCTCTGAGCAATATGAACTATGCAAACATGCTGATGCGTTATTGTTTCTATCAGAACGAAAAGAAAGCCATTGCTGCAGGTAAAACTTATAAGATGCCAGATAAATTTGAAGGCATGTATAAGGAAATAGCTGAAACTTTTGATGGAAAGGTAAGAGATTTTGTTCTTTATAGATTGCTTTGCAACTTCATTCAGGGCGGTCAGGAAATAGAAAGAGCAGATGCCTTGTTTAAAGATTATAAAGAAAAATATAATAAGAATCCTGAATATGTTCAGGTTCTGGAAACTCTCTTACAGTAAGCTAGACGATTAATTATTAAAAGATAAAGAAATAAGGAGAAAAATGATGAGAACAATAGCATTTAGACTCAGGTTTTTCTGCATGGTAATGTTTCTGACTATGGCTTTTGTTGGTTCTGGTTATGCTCAGCAGACTAATACTGACACTTGGAAGAATGAAACAATCACCTTGCGTGTGAGCAATACGCCATTAGGCAAAGTTCTGGAAAAAGTAGCTGAAGCTGCTAAAGCAAAGATTTCTTTGCAAGGCGTTACTTTAGTAAATATCAAGAACGCTACTACTCTTAACGTAAAGGAAAAACCACTTTACGAAGTAATCAATGATTTGATTGGAGATCAGAAAGTGAAGGTTCGCTACGAAGTGAATCGTCAGATTATCATTGAACCTTTGGAAGGACCAAAGGAAGATTCAAATAAATTCTTCATCAGTGGTGTTGTCCTGGATAAGGAAACAGGTGAACCTTTGATCGGTGCAACAGTGATGGTTACCGATGGTGGTGCTACCAGTGATAGAGGATGTATCACCGATATTGATGGTAAGTTCAGCTTGAGCGTTGCCAGAAAGGAATCTATCCGTGTAACTTATATTGGTTAAAGC
>JAHHTO010000224.1 GCA_020024595.1 Schaedlerella sp. | reverse complement strand
CTCATGGATCGTGCTTTCTTGATTGATTCGCCGGAAATTTAGCACTGCTGGATATTCTGGCAATATAGCATCCAGCCACAGTCGGAAAAACCGCTTTTTGAAAATTGGAAGGATATTATATGGTTGAATCTTTTTTGTTTCAATCTGATCGATATATTCGGAAAGTCCCTCTTCTTTGCAGTCTTTTCGAGCATTGACAACGTCAATCCATTCTTCCAGCAGGAACAAACCATTAGCACAGTGCTGAACACGTTCAGCAAGTATAGGCAGCACAATATCTTCCAGTGCTTCTTGGTCTTCAAATAGTCCTTGGAACCACTGAAAATCTTTTTCCAGATTTTGTACGGTGAGGGCAATTGTGTTTTCATACTCTCTGCACTTATCGACCACATCATGGTTTGTGCAAACATTGGTTACAAATTCTTCATTTACCCTGTATTCATTTGCTGCTGTTTTAAATTGAATAGCCCAGTCCACAGCTTCTCGAATATCTTCCCATTCTGTTTCCATACCTTTATACAGGAATTCGTAATGGTTTGACAAAGTCTCTTCCATTTGACAAAGACTTGTCATCATTTCTTCCATTTTGCCAAGGATTCGCTGAATTTTTACTAAACTGGCATATGAAGTAAATGTTTGATCTACCCAAAGAAAATCTGCATTTGCAGCAAAATAGTCAGCACCAAATATCTCCAAAAAGTGGCTACATTTTTGCTGAATAGCCTTTTGTGTCTCTTCAATTTTCTGCAAATCTGCTAAAGTAGCAACAATTTGATTATCTGTCAATTTTTCTGAAACAGACTTGTAGTATGCTTTTAATTGTTTCCTATCTTCTTTATAGGTTCCTTTAAAATACTTCAGGAATGAACCATACTCTGTCTTATACCGAAGGAGTATCGGTTTATAATCAAAGTCTAGAATTTCATTTTCAAAGTGGGACAATACCTTTGCTTGGAGTTTGCTCAATTCTTGAGCGTATTGCTCGGCTACTATTCGTTCTTCCTTGCAAGTTTCAAAGAGATTGCTTTGAGAAATCTTTTCATAAAAAACATTGTTTTCAATACTTTTCGTGATTTCCTGTCGCGATGCCTCAATTTCTTGGAGAGTAAGATATTCTTTTTCGCAAACTGTAAGTTGCAGTGTTGCATCATTTTCAGAAACAACCCCGCACTGTTCAATCAATGCTTCTTTCTGTGCTTCAAATTCAGATTTGCGTGCTTTACATTGCTCAATTTCATCCAAAAACGATGTGATTTCCTCTCCCATAATCCAATCGACAGGAACTAAAGGAGAGTTCTTCGCTATTGAAAACAGATTGCATGTATACTTCAAATTTGTGTATGTACTTTCAAATCGCAAAGACACTTCGCTGAATATCTCTTGGCTTTTTATGGCCGCCTGCTTTAACGCAGACACAAAGCCTGGTGTTTTTGCTCCGATATCATGGCGCAATTCATTGGTGACATTTTGAACAGATGCACCTTTCCATGGGTTACTGTCATAGCCCTCAGACATTTTCCCTAAAGTGTTTTTGAATGCGTTCAGTACATACAGATATCGATTGTATTTTTCAAAAGTCGTATTACTTATATCGGGAACAGAAAAAATAATGTCTTCATATTCTTCCAAATTGGCAAGAACGCCATTCACCCAGTAGATCGATTTTCCAAAGGGAGTTACATCCGCAAAGACCTGCTCAGCATATTGATTCAGCTTTTCTTTATCCTGATACAGTGCGTTCAGCTTCATATATGCTTCATCGCTGAGCTGAGCTTTGTTTCGCGCAAGGCTTAATGCATTTTGTAATTGTTCTAAAACGGTTTTTTTATTGGCCTTGTGACTGTGAAGAACCAAGCAAAAGTCATTCAAGCCAGCCGCTGTTAGCCTTCTGTGCACCACATCCAAGGCAGCCATTTTTTCTGAAACAAACAAAACTTTTTTTCCATCGGCTAAACACTCAGCAATAATATTTGTGATTGTTTGACTTTTGCCTGTACCCGGTGGGCCTTGCAGGACAAAGCTAACACCATTTTTAGCACACAAGATTGCTTCTTGCTGACTGGAGTCGGCATCAACGATTTGAAAAGCATCAATTGGCTTAATTTGCTTATCAAAATCATAATGATTCAATTCGTCAGGAATTTGTTTTACAGCGGATGTATCTCCACCAATAGCCCGAACAACTGGATTGGCTGCGATGATGTCTCGATGTTTCTCTAAATCAGTATACATATTGATTTTGAGAAAAGAAAATAGACTTAATCCAGCATCTGGCATTATTTTCCATTTGTTTTTTTGTACCATCTGCTGGATTTGCTGAAAATAAGTGTTCAGATTGGTCTCTTCATCAAAATCAGGCAAAGTTATGCCGAAATCATTTTCAAACTTATACCGTAGTGCTGGATTTAGAACAATTTCGTCATCCCCCAACCGCAGTACAAATGGGGATGTGATAGATTCTACTGTTAAATTTACTGGAACCAAAATCAGGGGAGATGTAATATATTCACTGCTATTTTCAGATTCTGTCCAGCGTAAAAAACCAAATGCAAGATAAAGAATATTGATTCCCTGTTCTTCCATTGCCATCTTTGCTTTATTTCTCAGATTGCGAAGTGTCTTTTGCAGTTCTTTAACAGTCTGGTTCGTCTCTACAGAACAACCAATGTTTTCAAAAAATTCTTCATCCTTCTCGTCAGCGGCTGTCGCATCATCATAAAATGGGAACTCGATTGCTTCTTCATTTTTTACAATAGTATCCCACAATTCAAAGATGTCTGGACGTTTGATCGTAAGTGTGGAGCGTTTAGTCTGGTGGTAACTGATTAACCTATTTCGTTTTCCTAAATCCAGCAGCTTATTTTTCCAAGCGTTTATCTTGTTATCCATATTTACAGCCATAACCACTATTCTCTCCAATCCTTGCATTCGTGCATTCCGATGCTTGAGCATAATCTTGTCAGAAGAATTACAATTATAAAATAGTATATCATACTCTTGAGGTTTTGACACCGACTCGTCATTTGAAGAGCTGCAGTCGATCCCAACTCACACCTACATTCATGACTATATTTTTCTCAACATCTTTCTTTTAAAAAGCATTATAACTTTCAGGAAAAGAACGATTCAAAACTTCGCCAGCTTTCTGCGCAGCTCCTCGTCACTCAGCTCTCCTCGGTCGGCCTGCTCCTTCAGAT
>JAHHTO010000223.1 GCA_020024595.1 Schaedlerella sp. | reverse complement strand
GTATTAGCGGCTGCTGGAGTTCTGCTTGCACAGAAAATTCTGAAAAAGCATTTTGAAAAGGCAGGGATTTTGAAATAAATGATGAATAAAAGTGAGAAAAGATTAAGAAAATTAAGCGGTACTGGATGTCTGCTGTTGACCTTTCTCGCTTGCTTGGTATCGATTTTTACAAAAAGCTGTTATATGCATGCCCTGTTTGTGTTTTGGCTGATTATGCTTTTCGCATATTTTGGATTTCTCAAACAGGGTTTGCTGTATTTATATATATATATTTACAGTGGTATTTCTGACGATGGCAGTTCCGCGAGGTGTTATGATTTTTTCACCGATGCTTCTTGGTATGATTTACAAATATATTGTACCTATTATGGCTGTTTATCTTACTTTTAAGATACCAGCTTCATATAAACCGTTGATCAAAGCAATGAGTCACGCAGATACGATGGCGAATATACAGGTTGTCATTCAAGAAATCAAAAGTGTAATGGATATGCCGGAGCTAGAACGTGGCGAAACTGTTCAAAAAATTAATTCCTATGACGTAAGCTTTGACAATGTTAATTTCGGATATAGAACAGGCAAAAAGATCCTGAAAGATTTGTCCTTCACTGCAAAAGAGGGTCAGCTTACAGCAATCGCAGGATATTCCGGCAGCGGAAAATCAACCATTACAAAACTGATCGAGGGATATTGGAATGTGGATACAGGAAAATTATCTGTTTTCAAAAAGTATTTTGAAAAATATGAAGATGGCAAAACCGGACGCAGATATTGAAGAAATCAAGCAAGCAGGTGTGTCGAAAGGCAAGCTGCTACGATTTTATCATGCAGCTGCCACAAGGATATCATACGGTGATCGGAGAAGAAGGTGGTACACTGTCAGGAGGAGAACGGCAAAGAATCACCATCGCAAGAGCTTTGTTGAAAGACAGTCCGGTTGTTCTTTGGATGAAGCAACTGCATATTCGGACCCTGATAACGAGGCAGAAATCCAGAAATCTATTGACGTATTAGTCAAGAATAAAACCGTAATTATGATTGCACACAGGCTTTCGACCATTATACATGCGGATAAGATTATCGTGTTGAACCATGGGGAAATAGAGGCAGAAGGCACTCATGGTGAGCTGCTTGCTCAGAACGAGACTTACCGAAAAAACTAAATAAGTTGCTAATATTTGAAATTCTAAAAAGCATCTTTGAGAGTCTGGTGTTAGGTGCTGTTATGCTCTTACTGCTTCGAATATTTCAAAATATTTTTGAACATAGACCGGTTGTACGGTCGGACGTAATTCTTGTGTTTGTTGTTGCGGTTGTTAGTGTAGTTGGTAAAATATATTGTGCATACAAGGCAGATTATAATAAATATATAGCAGCCTATTATATTGGTGCGGATAACAGGCTTTATATCGGAGATAAATTAAAACGAGTTCATATGGGGTAGTTTAATTCTAATCGCTTGGCTCGTTCGGGGTGGTTTTGTCTTGTGGTGTCAGAGCTCGTAAAGCTTTATTTTATAAGCATTTTGCGGGTTCTTACTTGTTATCTGGAGGAGTCAAAAAACGTCGTTTTTAAAGAAAACGGTGTAAAATACTATAGACAAATAAATTGAATGATGTAGAATTATAAGGAATTGTATTGATTCAGTAAAAGAAGGTGGATTGGTTTTTGAAGAGATTAAAAGTAAAATGAGGTTTTCTATATGGAATTGTTGAAGGATGTACAAAAGTATTTTCCAATAAAGGATTTTAGATTTTCGCAGAGACAAATAATTGAACAGATTTTATCTGGAAGAGATGTTCTGGCAATTCTGCCGACCGGAGCGGGAAAATCTTTATGTTATCAATATCCGGCATTGAAACTCCCAGGGATTACACTGGTAATTTCTCCGTTAATCGCATTAATGGAGGATCAAACGAAACACTTAAAAGAACTCAATATTCCGGCAGCATGTCTGAATAAGGATGTGCCGGAAAAGGAACGCCGGCAGATTTTATTGGATGCAGTAGAGGGAAAATATAAGCTTTTATTTATTTCGCCGGAAAGGCTGATTTCTCCTAAGTTTATAAGATTTTCGAAAAAACTTAAGATCAGTCTTCTGGTAGTAGATGAGGTTCACTGCACTTCCTTATGGGGATATGATTTCAGACCTGAATATTTGAAAATTCCCCGATTTTTTCAGATGGTCGGGAAACGACCTGTGATTGCCGGTTTTACAGCAACAGCAACGGAGTATGTAAAGAACGATTCGATCCACTTGCTACAGATGAAAGATCCTTATATTGTAAACGAAGGATATGAACGGAAGAACTTGAATTTATTTGTGAAGTACTGCAAATCTTCAACAGGAAAGTTTAGATCCATGTACGCATTTTTAGAGGCTCATAGAATGAAAAGCGGTATTATCTATTGTGCAACGGTGGATAATGTGATGCGGGTATATGAGAGGTTAAAAAGAAAGAAATATAAGGTGTCTTATTATTATGGTGAATTGGAGGAGGAGGAAAAAAAGAAAAATTATCAGTCCTTTCTTAATAATGAAAATCTTATCATGGTTTCAACCAACGCCTTTGGAATGGGAATTGACAAGGGAGATATTCGCTTTGTATTGCATTTTGATTTGTCAAAAGATCTGGAAAGTTATTATCAGGAAATAGGGCGAGCAGGCAGAGATGGAGAAGAAAGTGAGTGTGTGTTATATTATACACCTTCGGATGTTGACGTTTTCCAGGGAATGATACATACTCAATTACAGGAATCACCTTATGAAAAAGAGATAAAAAATATTATTTTTCAATTAGCGGAAAAGCGTCTTCGGTTCATGGTTAATTACGCTGAATCTGGAGCCGATATGAACAGCGGAGAGCTGATGGAGAGGATCCAGCATTATTTTTTAGAAAGCAGTCAGAAGGATATCGTATTAACAGAACATGCAGATAGGATTCAAAATGAATTTGTCGGAAAGCTTCAGGCGATAGATGTATTATATACGAATGAAACGAAAGTAAGCAAGATAATAAGAAATGGAGCTTATCAGTGCGGAGAGAATAATACAGTACTGGCAGGAGAGTACCGAGGACAGGAACAGACGGTGGATTTTTTATTGGATCAGAGATTAGACTATTTTGATCTTATGGTTGCGGACGCTGTTTATACGTTATTTGTATGGGGAAAAGAAAAAATATTTCCGAAGAATATTCTGGTCTTACTTTCCG
>JAHHTO010000222.1 GCA_020024595.1 Schaedlerella sp. | reverse complement strand
ATTCTTAAGCATTTGCTCTCTGTTATTAATAAATAATTCTGTTACAATATAACTTTCTGTTTCTTTATAATCAACATAACGAATCTTCCCCTCATCAAAGGACAAAATATCAGCCCCTGGAATTCCAAGCAATATAGGCGAATGACTGGCAATTATAAATTGCGCCCCTTCCTGTGCCAACCGATGTAATTCAATCAACAACGTCAATTGTCTTTGTGGTGATAATGCGGCTTCTGGCTCGTCCAATATAAAAATTCCTTGTGAAGACATACTTTTCTGTGCTATTGCCAGAAAACTCTCCCCATGTGATTTTTCATGTAAATGCATTGACGGATGGGATAAATCAGCATATTCCATTTCTTTTGTTGCCACGTTATAAAAACTTTCTGCCCTTAAAAAGTACCCGTATTTTTTTCTTCCTGTGCCTCTAACAAGTCTGATAGCATTACATAATTCAGAGTGCGAGTCGAACGTAGAAAAGCTATAATTTAATGTTCCTCCCTCTGGATTAAAGCCATAGGCAACAGCTATTGCCTCCATCAATGTAGATTTTCCTGTACCATTTTCTCCACAAAAAAATGTGATCGGATTATTAAATCTCAATTCCTCGATTTCTCGCAACGCACCGATACTTCTAAGATAACTTTTCTCTGATATTTTATCCCAATCAATCACTACTCTGTCTATAAACATCTGTGTTTCTTACTCCTACTTTTCAGAATTTAATGTAGCATTTTCCCATCTAATCCGCTATAAAACTAAATGTCAAATAGTCTGTGGTAAGTATTTCCCTGATATGTGTCAATTCTGTTGTCTCAACTTTTGGCGGCATAAGATAAGAGAATACTACAAATCCAACAAACGCTGCTAACCATGCTATGCCTTTCGCTGCTTTTCCATCTCTTGCAGTGTAGAAACATGAATTTCCTATAATCCATACTATTCATCCGATACCAGAGTTTTTCTCAGATACCATGGGTATCCAGAAAGAAAATCGGCTGCCCTTTCCCAGTTGACTATCCACTCGAATTTCTCCTCCATGACACTCAATAATCCATTTCACCATAGATAGTCCAAGTCCTGTACCTTCCCCTTCTCGATTTCTGGATTTATCTACCTGATAAAAGCGATCCCAAATCTTTTCTAAGTGCTCGTTCGGAATTCCAATCCCATCATCTTTCACACATCCTTCAACCCTTTCACCCACACGTTCTAAAGTCAGGATCAGATGTCCACCTGTTCTTCCATAGCGAATTCCATTATCCAATAAATTTACAAATAATCGCAGCAGACTGAGTTCATTTCCATTTACTAGCAAATTTTCTCCCACACAACTTTCTATCTGAATTTTTTTGGCACTCGCCTTCCCCCGACAATCTTCCACAGCCATTTCCGCTAAAACTCCCAGATCTAAAATCTCTTGCTTTTCTATCTGCTTTCCACTGTCTGCTCTTGCAAGAAATAAAAGTTGAGAAATCAGCCTTGCCATTTTGTCTGATTGCTGCAAAATAACTTCCAGACATTCTTTTTGTTCTGTCTGCGGAGTATCCTCCAGCAGTGCATATTCACACTGCGAACGGATCACAGAAATTGGTGTCCGTAGTTCATGGGAAGCATCTGCCGTAAATTGCTTTTCTTTTTCAAACGAACTTTCCAGACGCTCCAACATTTGGTTAAAAGTGGCTGCAAGTGCCTGCAGTTCTCCGCCACCTTTTTGTTCCGGTATTCGTTTTGATAAATCCTTCCCTTCTCCGATCGTATTCGCCGCTCTTCGAATCCGTTCTACAGGACGGAACGCTCGGCTCGTGATAAAATACCCTCCACCTCCTGCCAAAAGTACCAAAAGTGGTAATGCCAGTAAAATTCCTTCAACAAAAAGCAATTCCATTCCCACCAGACTGCTACCTGATAAAATCCCACGCACCCACAAAACATTTTCTGTCCCGTAAGACAACGCTACATCATAAGTAAGCCAGATTTGTTTTCTAGTTTTGTACTGCTGAATCTTTCCAGCTTTTAATATGGTATCTATCGGAAAAGATTCCGGCACTCTACCTGCCATCAACTGCCCCTGCTGATCGTACAGACTAAAAATCACACCTTCTTCATAAAAACTGACATCTTCGTCTATCTCGTACGTTCCATTCTCAATTTTAATTTCTTCCAGTAAATCTCCCATTTCTTCTTGCAGTGTCTGTTCGGCTTTCTGCCACACTGTTTTTTCAGTCAGAATAATCATCGCCACTGATGTCAGCCCTGCAAGAAGTAAGATAATTGCTGTATACCACAATGTGATTTTCATTTTAATCGAAATCTGTTTCATGCTTCTTCCCTCAAAACATAGCCTGCCCCTCGGACTGTATGGATTAATTTCTTGGAAAATCCTTCATCTATTTTTTTGCGCAAATATCGGATATAGACATCGATCATATTCGATTCTCCTTCATAATCATAATCCCATACATGCTGTGCAATCTGTTCCCTGGACAACACCTGTCCTTGATTTCGCATCAGATACTCCAGCAAAGAAAATTCTTTTCCAGATAAGGACAACGTCAATCCTGCTCTGCAAACAACATGGGTCTTTACATCTAAGCTCAAATCTCCTAATTCCAACCTGTTGGAAGATGTTTCTACAGATGGCTGACGCCGAATCATTACACGAATTCTAGCCAGTAATTCTTCAAATGCAAATGGCTTCACCAAATAATCATCAGCTCCTGAATCCAATCCTTCTACCCGGTCGGCAATTCCATCCTTGGCTGTTAGCAAAAGAACCGGTGTCAGATTCTTATTTGCGCGCATTTTTTTCAAGATTTCCAATCCAGACTGCCCCGGCAACATAATATCCAGCAAAATAGCGTCATAGGGTGTCATTTCAATATAATCCATTGCTTCGTTCCCATCCCCACAAACATCCACACTATAGCATTCTCGATTCAAACGTTTTTTTATAATATCTCGAAGATATGGTTCGTCTTCCACTACAAGTATCCTCATCTGATTCCACTTCCTTTCCATAGATCCTCTCCACCAAATATATCCTCTATTATACCGTTATGCCAGAATCTCTACAATATAAAATCGACAGGAAAACCATAACATATAATATTTGAATTTTTTTGAACAATTTCTTGATTTTCATTTTCTTTTAATGTTGATCGGTTATATTAAGATCAATACTTATGAAAGAGAGGATTTTATATATGAAAAAAAT
>JAHHTO010000221.1 GCA_020024595.1 Schaedlerella sp. | reverse complement strand
ACTATGATTCGTTGATTGCGGATGGTTGGCATGTGGATTTCTTACATCTGAAAACGCAGGAATGTGAGTGGCTGAATAAGGTCCAACAGAACAGTGGGAACGTTTTTGAACTGCCGGAAGTCAATAAATATTCTCCTTCTGTGAGTAAGTATATAAAGAATATTATTTGTTCTAATCACTATGATGTGGTGCATGTCAATTTGCCGGGACATATCGGGTATACAGTGCTGAAGTATGCTCGAAAAGCGAATATTGCAGTCCGGCTTTTTCATGCCCACAATCCCAAGAACAGTTTGAGTTACAAAACCGT
The DNA here is from genome assembly GCA_020024595.1 of Schaedlerella sp. Classification (GTDB taxonomy): domain Bacteria; phylum Bacillota; class Clostridia; order Lachnospirales; family Lachnospiraceae; genus Schaedlerella. Next base: position 2,934 of record JAHHTO010000221.1, on the reverse strand, counting down.
AGTATCAACATTTATATATGATCATCTGATTCAGAAGGAAGCAACTGCTTTTGCAGCATGCTCGGAAAGTGCAGGAAGATCCAGATTTCTCAAAAAGAATTTCATGGTCTTGAAAAATGTTATCGATATTGACCGCTTTCAATATAAACCAACAGTGAGAGCAGAGATTCGAAACGACCTGAACATTGATGATAAAGTGGTAGTCGGGGTCGTTGCACGGTTTTCCGGTCAGAAAAATCCTGATTTTATCATTCAGTGTTTCGAGGAATTCCATAAGATCGAACCCAGAGCTTTTTTGCTTTGGGTAGGTGACGGCGAACTGAGAGAAAGTGTGGAAGAAAAGCTGAATCGTATGCATCTTGAATCGAATTACCGTTTTGTCGGAAGAAAATCTGATATTGAGAATTGGTATTCTGCGATGGATTTGTTTTTCCTTCCTTCTGTGTTTGAGGGGATGGGGATTGTATTTCTGGAAGCCCAGTGCACTGGTTTACCATGCCTGGGCTCCTCTAATGTACCTGTTGAAACAGAGTTAACTGAGCTGATGTATCGTATGGACTTGAGTCTTCCGGTAAGCCAGTGGGCTTTAAAGATGAAAGAGATTATTGACAATGCCCCCCATAGAAAATCCCGTACAGATGCTTTTGCCACATCCGGATATACTCATGAAGCGACAAAAGATGACTTAAGGGATTACTATAATGATTTGATTAACTGAAAAACTGGGAGAAGAATTCATGAACGGAAATGCAATCGACAAAAAGAAGGAAATACTGTATTTTATTTCCTTTTTATTCCTTTTGAAAGCAGATTTTTTTTCCTATATGGGAACTCTGACATCCTTGTATAATCTGGGATTTCTGATTATATTTGCTTCCATCCTTTTTTTATTTTTGTATAGACATTTGCTGTCAAAGACAGGTGCATTGGTGCTTGCTGTGATATTATTTCCGTTTGCTGTCAGTATTTTTGAGGGAGTACCTTCTGCCAGAAGCGTAGTGATTACTCTTTTGCAAACAGTCGCACTGTGTATGCTGCTTGAAATAGGTGTTCATAAAAACTTCCTGGAATGTCTTGGCGGTTTGGCATTTTTACTTGAAGTATATACGTATGCAAATTTCTTAACTATTGTTATCTTCCCACATGGGCTTTATGCTGCAGATTTCTACACCGGTAATTATTGGCTGCTTGGATATAAAAATGTCATGATCAGATTTTTGCTTCCTGCAGTTTGCGTCAATGCAATTAACGAAGTTTATAGGAAGGGCGTATATACATTTAGGTTGTATTGCTTGATTGCTGTGTCAATGCTGAGCCTGTGGATGGTGGACAATAAAACCGGATTAGTAGGACTTGCATTTGCAATATTGATGCTGTTCCTTTTTTCAAAGCCCAAATTGCCAAAGTTTTTCAACCTGAGGAATGCTTTGATTGCGGTTGCAGTTGTCAGCATTTTACTGGGAACCACAAGCGTCATCAGCGTTTTTTCTCCAATTATTGATTCTCTTGGTGAGACGGTCAGTGTTATGCACAGACAGGCCGTTTGGAGCAGAGCTGTAGAACTATTTCTGAAAAGTCCCATTTTTGGATATGGTCTGAGATCAAATGACCAATATAGAGAGTTAATTAACCTGAGTACCGGATGGGGGTATTTCAGTCATCCGCATAACTTCATTTTGTATACGCTCCTTCAGGGCGGTTTAATAGGAATGGGACTAATAGTCTGGTTATTTATTTATATAACCAGATCTCAAAGAAATAACAGAATGAACTTTGGCTTTAAGGTTCTCTTATTTATGTATTTATCCTTTTTGGTAATGGGTATGACGGAATCCCTGACGGCTACAACCCTATTTTATCCGTTGACCATGCTTAGCGATGGATTCAAAAGTAATGCAGTAGAATATAGCTACTTCCAGACGAAAAAGAAAAGAAGATTGTTTAGGAAGGGGAGAAAAAGTTAATTGAAAGTACTCGTAGTTGCCCATGAAAGTGAATTTGTTGGTGGTGCAAACCGTGCCCTTTTTTCTATCTTAGAATACTGGACTAAACATCAGCTGGTGGAGTATGAGGTGCTGCTGCCCTCTGCTGAAGGTGCCTGCATCGATACCTTAAATAAAATGGGGATTCGGTATCATGTAGTGAATTATTATAGGGTTTTTTCAGAACTAATCTTTTGGATGGACTGCGCCACATGAAAGTGGTGTCTAAGTTTGTATATAATCAGCAGGCAGCGAAAAAATTTGCAAATTGCGTCAAAGATAATAAATTCCAGCTGGTATATTCCAATACCAGAATGACAACCATGGGTTCCTGCGTAGCAAAAGAACTGGGGATTCCCCATGTAATACATATCCGTGAGTTTGGAAATGAAAATACGATTTGGGGTCCCGCAAATATCAAATGGATTTATAATCATTCTGCGAAAATTATTGCCATATCCAATGGATTAAAAAAAGACCTTGTCCGTACTGTTAATGGTGACAAGATATTCGTATCTTATGACGGGGTTTCCTATTCTCATGCAGCAGACATTTCTGAAAAGAAAAAAGATACTGTTGATATACTGTTAACTGGAAGAATTACACCGGCAAAAGCCCAGGACGAAGCAATTCGCACTTTAAAGTTGCTCCGTGACAGAGGTTACAGGAATATTGTTTTGCATTTTGCCGGAAGTATGGCCGGAAACACCAAATATGAAAAGCAATATCTGGCAGAACTGCAAGCACTGATCAAGGAATATGATCTGGACGGCAGTATTGTATTTCACGGTGAGGTAAGCAATATAAAATCCTTGCGTGAGAAAATGGATATTGAGCTGATGTGTGCATTAAGAGAAACATTTGGATGGGTTAATGTAGAAGGTATGCGAAGCGGACTTTTGGTGATCGGTGGAAACACCGGTGCTACCCCGGAGATTATTGAGCATAAGAA